>JALORD010000107.1 GCA_025459145.1 Pirellulaceae bacterium
CTACCTACCGCCTGTGAATGATCCTGCCGACAACTCGCTCGATGGGCAGCTCGCCGATGTCGCCGTGCCGGGAGATCTGGCTGCGCGGATCAAACGGTCGCTCGTCCCCAGCCGGGTCGAACTCGATGCGTGGATTTGCCGCGTCTCCGTTCCCGAATCGTTGGCCAGCGAGCTGACCTCGATTCCTCACGACGATCTGCTCGAGGAGCTGTTGCGCTCGGTACCGGTCCCGCTCACGCTCGCTTCGGCGCTGCGGCGGGTAACGCTGCGGCAGCGCGCCGTGCGGCTTGTGCGGCATCTAAGCCGGCTGAGTCTGGCTGCCACGCTTTTTGTCGCCATTTCGGCAGCGATTGGGGCCTTGGTTGCGGCGCCGATTGTGGAGGTGGTGGGACTCCCCGTGCGTCCCGCCGCCGAGTTCCCGCTGATTTACGACGGTCCGCTCACGGTCGAGGCCGAGTTTGTTGCCGACAAACCGGCGCCGCAGGACGATTTGCCCGGCGAGATCCAGCCCAGCCCGACTTGGGTCGCGGGCACCAACGATTCGGAGGCAATCGACGGGGACGGCTCGGGCTCGCAATACTCGGACACACAGTTTTCAGACTCACATTATGTGTCCGCGTATACGCCGGTGACGCTCACCAACACTCCGACAGCTCAGCTCGCCAGTCGACTCGTGACTTCACCGGACCTTACTCCGTGGACTCGATCGCGGGAAGTCGATGCCTGGACCGCGCTGCTGGCCTCGGGTTTGCGGCCCATGGACGACATGGTATTGCTCCGGCACGGAATCCTCGGCTCGCCTCAATATGCTGAGGATCGGTTGCCGCAGATCGACTTGCCGGTGCTGCCCGTGGCAACGGGCATCGCTCCGCCGTTGGCCCGCGGGGTGGATCGACGTTTCTTCTTGAAGCATCGCGTGTTTCCTCCGGTTTCGCCCGCGGAGGGATCAGCACTCGAAGCAGTCGCGGTGCCGCTGGTGACGCATGGAGACGCGGTCGAAATGCTAGCGCGCGACTTGGCTGAGGGCCGCCGCCCGGCAAGCGACACCATCCGGATCGAAGAGCTGCTCGCGAGCGTCGACTATGGATTTCCCGCAGCCCCACGTGGCAAGCTCGCCCTGCGCACTGCCGCTGGACCCTCGCCCTTTGGGCAGCCGGGGACTGGATTGCTGCAAATCGGCGTGCAGGCGGGCGACCTGGCCCGCCGTAGCCAACGGGCCACGCATTTAGTCCTGGCGATTGATCTGTCGCATAGTGTCGGTCGGGATGGCAAGATGCCGCTACTGGCAGAAGGAGTTTCGTCGATTCTGTCGCAGATGAATGATCTCGATCGACTGTCGCTGGTAGTGTTCGGCGACGCGATTATCCAGGAGGTCTCGCTGCTGACGCGTGCGGATGCCGACACGGTCCGTCAATTGGTCGCCTCCTGGACATCGCGCGGCGGGACCGATCTAGCGCTGGGGCTGCAGCGGAGCGCGTTGCTCGCCTTGACGGAATCTACCGCCGGCGCCGCCCCGCGACTGGTGCTGGTGACTGACAGCCAGGGGGACATGCCCGCCCAAATGCACGACCGGATTCTCGAACTGCTTGCCGAGGTGCACGCGCAAGGAGTGCGGCTCGACGTGATAGAACTCGACGGAAATCGCCAAGCCGACCTGTCGTTTACGGACTGGGCCGCGACCGCGGGAGGAGAGGTGCGCCGTGCGGATTCGGCCCGCGAACTCTCGCTTCTTCTGCTCGAAGTTCTGGCAGGGCAGCCACCGCTTGTGGCCACCGACGCTCGGCTGACCGTCAAATTTGATCCGCGGACGGTCGCAGCCTATCGCCTGATCGGTCATGAAGCCAATCCACTGGCTGATATTACGCCGGTCGCTGTAGAGGCCAATCTCGCGGCTGGCGAGGCGGCGACCGCGCTGTTTGAAGTGTGGTTTACTACTGCCAATCGCGACGACATTGCCCAGGCGGAAGTTGTGTGGCACGATGCGGCGGGCCAGTCGCAGCGACTCCGACAGCGGATTAGCCGGGTGCAGTTTGCCCCCACTTTTACCGAATCTCCCCGCTCTCTCCAAGCCGCGGCAGTCGTCGCCGAAATCGGCCAGGAGCTGCGCGGGTCGCGCGGCGCCTTGCGCGAGTTGGGACTGCGGCCGGGCAATTCCGCGGGAATGGCGGGAGTGTTGTCGCTGGCCGGTGAGTGCTCGCCGGCTTTGGCCGAGCAGGAGGATTTTGCGAGCCTCGTCGAGATTGCTCGGCGGCTGACTGGGAGAGTCAACCGGCCGGCCGTTCCCGAACCCTAGGGGTGCATGTTGTACCGTTTACGCAAATTAGACTTGTAGGTTGAGCGACGGGGCTATGGGCTATAATTTGAGGCACTTTCGTTGCCGGAGCGGTGGCGGCAATCGCGCGGGTTCCCTGGGTCCCGCGTCATCGCGCCCTCGTATACCGCGATCCGCTGAAACTTGCGACTTGCACTTTCAGGAAGCCGCCATGAAACCTCTCCGCACAGTCGCCTATTCGATTTGCTCGACCGCTCCCTCAATGCGTGCCTGGGCTTGGTCGCTGCTCCTGGCCGCGGGAACCGCCGGTTGTGGATTGCTGCTCTTCGGTCGGCCGGCTGCAGCCGTGGAACCGGCGCAAGCATTTCTCGACGCACTCCGCGAGCGAGGCTACTACGATGTGGCTGCCGAGTACCTCGATGCCGCAGCCAACAACCCGAACGTTCCCGTTCAATTCAAACAAACGCTGCAGTACGAGAAGGGTCTGACGCTTGTGCAGGGTGCCAACGCACAGCGCGATCCGGCGCTCCGTGAGAAACAACTCGATGAAGGGCAGCAGGCGCTGCAAGAATTCGTCCAGCATCAGCCCAATCACCTGCTGGCGATGGCCGCCCGCAACCAACTGGGGAACGTGCTGGTTAAGCGGGCGGGCAACCGGGTCGAACGGGCCAACAAGGCCGCCGCCGCCGAAAAGCAAACGCTCACCAAGGAAGCGCTCGGTCTGTATGACCAGGCGATCAAGGAATTCGACAACCTGGTCGCCGAGCTTGCCGAGCGGCTGAAGCAGTACCCGGCGGTCATCGACGAAAAGAAGGAACCCAAGCGAGTCGCCGAGCGGGATCAGTTCCGCACCGATTACCTGCAAGGGCAATTGCTCGTTGCCGCCACCCGCGAGGAGAAGGCGGGTGCGCTGCCAGCCGGTTCCAAGGAACAGACCGAAGCCATCACGAAGGCGGAGGAGGGGTACAAGGAGGTCTACGAGAAGTATCGCACGC
Organism: Pirellulaceae bacterium; assembly: GCA_025459145.1. Classification (GTDB taxonomy): domain Bacteria; phylum Planctomycetota; class Planctomycetia; order Pirellulales; family Pirellulaceae; genus CAYLLN01. The sequence continues at coordinate 3,268 of JALORD010000107.1, forward strand.
GCCTCGCCGGCCTCTATGCCCGCATGTACCAGGGACGGTGTCTGCAAAAGCTGAAGAAGGACAAGGAGGCGAGTGCCATCTTCAACGAACTACTGGCCAATCCCGATGCGCCCGAGGCGTTTCATACGCTCAAAGTGAAGGTGATGGCGCTGGCGGTTGAATCTTGGTACGCCCAGCAGCTCTACCTCGAGATCGTCAACAAGGCGGTGCCGGTGGTCGACTCGCTCCGCCCGGGCGAGGACCGGACCGATGAGGCGATGGGGATGCGGCTGACGGTCGCCCGGGCGTGTAAAGCATATGCCGACGAAATCAAAAAAGAGAAGCCCCGCGATCCGCAGATCAAACAGCTATTGGCCGAAGGAAAGAAGCTCGTCACCTTCGTCAGCAAGCAAAGCGGCGAGTATCAGGACGCAGCCCGCAAGCTGCTTCCCGATTTCACCGGCGGCGCCGAGGCGATCGCGGATCGCCCGGAGCCGACGACCTTCGCCGACGCCGCCACCGCGGCTCGCGAAGCGATCAGCGCGATGCAGGAATCGCAGCAAATTCAAAAGCTCCTGCCCGGCCGGATCAAGACCGAAAAGGACGCGATGGCCAAGGCCGAAATGCAGAAGTCGCTGGACGAAGCCAATGAAAACATCATCAAGCAGCAGTCCGATGCGTTTCACTACTGCAATCTGGCGCTCAAGCTGGCGGATGCCGAAAGCGACTTAACGACGCTCAACCTGATCCGCTACCTGCTCTGCTTCCTGCACTATCAGGAGAAGAACTACTACGACTCGATCGTCATCGGCGACTTTTTGGCCCGGCGATATCCCGACAGCCAGGGGGCCCGCCCCTGTGCCAAGATCGCGATGGCCAGCTATCTGCAGCTGTATGCCGAAAACCAGACCGACGACAAGTCGTTTGAGTCGCAAAAAATCATCGAGATCTGCGACTACATCACGCGTCAGTGGCCCGATCAGCCGGAAGCCGCCGAAGCGCTCAATACGCTGATCCCGTTCATGATTCGCGAGAAGAAGCTGCAGGAAGCCCAGGATTACCTGGCCAAGATACCGGCCGATTCGCCGCAGCGCGGGACCGCCGAACTGAAGACCGGCCAGGCCCTCTGGTCGAGCTATTTGGAAAACTCGCGGCAATTGCGGGAGTGGGAAACTGGGACGGTTCAGATGCCGGAGGGGACGGATCTGACTGTCCGCAAGCAAGAGCTTGAGCAGCTCAAGACCAAAGCCAAGGAGACGCTCGTCAGCGGGGTGGAGCGGATGAAGACCTCGGGCGATAGCGGTGCAGTTATCGCGACGGCAGTCCTATCGCTGGCGCAAATCTACGTCGATACGGGTGAAGCGGCTCAGGCGGTCGCGCTGCTCGAAGATCCGCAGATTGGTTCCCTGGCACTCGTCCGGGCCAACGATCCGGTTACGCAGCGGCCCGGCTTTCCTGAAGAGACCTACAAGACCGCGCTGCGGGCGTACATCTCGGCGCTGGCCGATTCGAAAGACGCCAGCGCTACCGTCGACAAGGCGAAGGGGGTGATGGCCTCGCTCCAGGAGCACATGGCCCAGGATGCGGCCGGTCAGGCCAAGCTGGTCGCGATCTATGTCAGTCTTGCCCGTGATCTGCAGCAGCAGATGGAAATCGCCGAGCCGGCGGCCAAATCGGCCCTGGGCAAGGGATTCGAAGCATTTCTGAGCCAGGTTGCCAAGGACGCCAGCAAGCTCGACGTGCTGTACTGGGTCGCAGAAACGTATCGCGGAATGGGCGAAAGCTTTCTCGAAGGTGCCGCGAAGGGAGTTCCGGCCGAGGCGAAGACTTACTTCGCTTCAGCGTCCGGCACCTACGAAAAGATCCTCGCCCAGGCAGAATCCGACAAGGACTTCCTCTCCGCGCCGATGGCCACGCAGATTCGCCTGCAAATGGCCAAAATCAAGCGGAGTATGCTCGATTACAAGGGGGCGATGGATACGTTCGAAACCATCCTGAAGCAGAGCCCCACGATGTTGCCGGTGCAAATTGAGGCGGCCCGCACCTATCAGGACTGGGGAGCCCAGCCCGGCAAGGACATGGAACAGAACTACTACCGGGCAATCGTCGGTGGACGTCCCGACAAAACAGCGACGGAACCAGCCAAGAAGGACCGCAACGTGATCTGGGGCTGGAACGAAATCGCCCGCCGCACCGCCGGGAATCCCCAGTTTCTTGATCAGTTCAACGAAGCCCGGTTCAATTTGGCCTTGTCCGAATATAACTACGCCCTGAAGCAGAAAGATGCGGCCAAGAAAAAAGAGTGGCTGGAGCGGGGCCAGCAGGCGATTTCCGTGACGCTGAGTCTGTATGCCAAGTCGGTCGACGACAAATGGCGAGCTCAGTATGACACACTCCTCCGCAACATTCAGAAAGGCTTGGGCGAGCGGCCCGTCGGGCTGCAAGCCCTAGAAAAGCGGTCCCAGCCCTCGGGCGCGGCCGTCAATTAACCCCCTGGCAGCTGCAGTTCCTGGGGGGGAAAGTCAGCTGAGCCGTAGGCACACTTTCACGCGAATTCAACCGTTCAACCAACGTAAGGTCTCGATCATGCTGCACCGTTCGCTCACCCGCTTGTGGCTGGTCGCCATTGCGAGCTTGCCGATCGCCTTGGCCAACGCCAACGCCCAGCAACAGGACGAAGTCTGGCTAACCAAGGGAGGCGCGGGGGCGCGAAGTAAAGGAGTCATCTCCGCCGTCAGCAAGGATGCCGTTACGCTGGAGATCAGCGGCATCGCGCGGCCGTTTCCGGTGAACGAAATCGCCCGCGTGTTATTTGCCGGAGAGCCCAGCGAGCTCAACAGCGCTCGCAACGCCATTGCTCAGCGGAACTGGTCCCTGGCCCTCACGGAGCTCAAGAAGCTCGATGGGCAAACCTTTTCCAGCCGGTACGTTTCATCGGATGTGGCCTATTACAAGGCCCTGTGCCAGGCGCGACTAGCGATGACCGAAGGGGGAGACAAAGGGGCGGCTCAGACAGCACTTTTCGATTGGGTGCGAGGAAATGCCACCAGCCATCACTTTTACGACGCAGCCGAGACGCTGGGCGACTTGGCCGTCGCTGCGGGAGACTTCGCGGGCGCGGCCAAGTTCTATAACGGTCTGGCGAGTGCTCCCTGGGAAGACTACCAGATGCGGGGGAACATCGCCGTTGGCCGGGCTTTGCTCGCTCAGCAGGACTACTCGGGGGCCCTCGAAAAGTTCGAAGCCGTCATCGGCAGCCCGATATCGACTCAGGAAGCCACCGCTCAAAAACAGTACGCCCTGGTGGGCAAAGGAAATTGCCTCGTGGGATTGGGGCAGGCCGACGAAGGGCTCACGCTCCTCAACGATCTGGTGAGCAAGAACGACCCCGCGGATGTAGTGCTGTTCGCCCGGACCTACAACGCCCTGGGAAACGCTTACCTCAAGCTCAATCGAAATAAAGATGCCTTGCAGGCCTTTCTGTTCACGGACCTCCTGTTCTATGCCGATGCCGAGTCGCATGCCGAGGCGCTTTACCACCTCAGCAAACTTTGGAATGAGGTGAACAAGTCGGATCGCGCGGTCCAAGCCCGGAACACGCTCCGCGAGCGCTACTCGGGGAGCATTTGGGCTGCCAAGGAATAGCGCCCGGCGCGCAGTCGACGTGTGCAACCACTACAATCGCTAAGCTCGCAGGAATCTACGACGAACTACCCTCCGCCATCGGCGACAGTTCTTTACCGCCGCAAACCGGCGAGCTTAGAATGAGACCCTTCCGGAGGGCAGCAAAATCGCTGGTTTTCCCGCTGTTTTCGCGGTGAATGAGTACCAGCTCGGACAATCAGCATTCAAGATACGTTGTACGCGTAGCAATAAAAGTTCAGGCCACTCACGAGTATTCCCGGGAGAAATCGGTCGGCGGCAGGCAACTGCAAGCGGATGTTCCGCCCGGCGTTTCGTGACTGGAGACGCTGGCGAGTCATTTTTCTCCGAAGTTGTCTCTTTTCGATCGGTATCCCCCCTTGCGGAGGCGCACATGCAGCGGGTCGCGGGCTGGAAAACGTTCACCTTAATTCTGGGTGTCTTTGTCTTGGCTCTCTTGGCGCGGGATGTCGCGTCGACCTTCGTCGCGGGGATCGCTCCCGCGGCCATGGCCCAAGATGATCCGGAGGGGCAGGATCCCCCGGCGGCCGGCGAGGCTAACGAGGGTGAGGGAGCCGCAACTCAACCGCAGCAAAGCGTCTTGATGTGGTTTTTGGGAGCCTTGGGCTGGCGCTACTCGCTAGCTTTTTTGATCATTTCCTTCTCGTTCGTCGCTTTTCTGGTGATGAACCTGCTGTCGCTGCGACGCGATGCCATCTGCCCACGGCACCTGATCGACGCCTTTGAAGCCAACCTCAACGAAAAGAAGTATCAGGAAGCCTTTGATCTGGCCAAGGCCGACGAATCAATGCTCGGGCAGATTCTGGCCGCAGGAATGCAGAACCTGCAGCAGGGATACGATAAAGCCGTCGATGCGATGGGCCAGATCGGCGAAGAGGAAGGGCTCAAGCTCGAACAGCGGCTCAGCTATATCTCGCTGATCGGCTCGATCAGCCCGATGGTGGGTCTCCTCGGTACGGTGGACGGCATGGTGGGCTCGTTCCAGAAGATTGCCATTGCCGGAACGACGCCGAAGGCCTCGGAACTTGCCCAAGGTATTTCCATGGCTCTCGTGACCACGCTCGTGGGGCTGGTGCTCGCCATTCCGGCCATCATTGCCTTTAGTTTGATGAAGAACCGGCTGACGCGTCTTGTGCTCGAAGTGGGCGTCGCCGCGGGCAATCTGATGAGCCGTTTCGAAGCAGTGTCGAAGGGTAAGTAGCACAGCGTCGACGGTTCGAAACGGTTGCCGCCGATGCTGGTCGCCGAGGCGAATGGAAACACGAGCATGAAGATCAAGACTCGCGGACCCTCGATCGTCGATATCGACATGACACCCATGATCGATATGACATTTCAATTGATCGCGTTCTTCATGATCCTGATCAATTTCGACGCCAGCGAGCAGGACGAACGCGTGCAGCTTCCCTCCAGCACGCTTGCCAAGCCGCCGGATGCTCCGCTCGAGACACCCATCACGATCCAACTCACGCGGAGCGGCGAAGTGATCATGGGCGGCCAGCCATACGCGAGCGCCGCTTTGATCCGCGGTGTGTTGCGAAACGAAGCCTATGCGCTTGAATCACAGGGAAAGGCTCCCGCCAACGCCACGATCATCATTCGCGCACACAAGGATTCAAAGACCGGACAGGTTCAGGAATTGATCAAGGTGTGCCAGGAGGAAGAGTTCGAGAAGTTTACTCTCCGGGCCAAGGAAGACGTAGGCAACTAGCGCAGGACTTTTCGGAAGCTGCGGCCTGGCCGGCGCGATTAGGAGTCGAAGCAATGTCCGTCAAAATCAAACGCGAGGGATTAGCCGACAAGATACCGATCGACATGACCCCGATGATCGATATCGTGTTTCAGCTCCTGACCTTCTTTATCATGACGCTGAAGATCGCGTCGCTCGAAGGGGATTTCAATATCAAGATGCCGCTGGCTGCCCCACGGGCGGGGGAACCCGATCCGAATGCGCTGGTGTTAAACCTGCACATGACGGCCAACGCCAGCGGCGACTGCGCCAATCTGCGGGTCGACGACCAGTCGTTTAACGGTCCCGAGGACCAGCGCTGGATCCAACTGCACAATTACGTCGCTAGCGTCGTTGGCGAAGGGAGCCTGGCCGCATCGGCCGAGGTGAAGATTCACGCCGATTATGACCTCAAGTACGAGAACGTCATCAAGGCAATCACCGCGGTTTCGGGGAAGATCGAGGACGGACAAATCATCAAACTGGTTGAAAAGATTCAGTTCGCGCCCCCGGTGCCCCAGTAGCGAGTCAGGCATCGGTAATGTTCAGTACAAGGACCAGCGGGATGCGATCGCCAGCGACTGTTCCGGCCGCCGCGATTTCGGCGGCCGCCCCGTGAACGTTTCCGACCGATAGTCCAAATCGCTCTTCGCCGACCAGCGGCGCAAGCAGCTCGGCCGCCCGTACCGCATGCCGCCGCACGCCAGCCGGCCGCAGTTCGTAGTGCTTCACCCCCGCCGCAGCCAGTTTGATCAGCCCCTTGAAGAGATCGGCCTCGGGGCCCTGCCGCCCAGCCGCGTGCCACAGGCTTTCCCAGGCCTCGTGCGCTTCCCAGTAGTAGCCGTGATTGAAAAGGTCCGCGGCATAGAGCCACGTCGCGTGGCTGCGCCAGTTCGCCTCCGTGAGGCGTTGCGGCGTTTCGGCAGATTGGCCATGGGAGTGTCCGGCCGAATCTCTCACGGGGTGCGGTGTCTGGCCGGGTATGTGTCGATAGGTCGGCAGCGGGAGACTACAGTAACGCGTGTTGAGTCGGCTATTCGCATCCGCGCTTTCACCGTTTGGCATGTCTGTCATGGCAGATTGCCGCTTCGTTTCGTGGACCGGTAAACTCGCGTGAGGCGGCTTCGTGTAGGATGAGCACGCGACCGAGCGCCGCATGCCCGCCAATCGTACCTCCTACCTCACACATCAGCATGACAGATTCTCGCCGCATCGTCCTCACGGGAGTGGGCCGCGGCCTCGGGCAGGCGATGGCCAGCCGCTTTGCCGCACTCGGCCACACGGTCATCGGCTGTAGCCAGTCGCCGGAACGGGTGCAGGAACTAAGCGCCCGGCTGGGAAAGCCGCACCGGTTTGATGTCGTCAACGTCGCCAGCGAGCCGCAGGTAGGCGAGTGGGCCAAGGCGGTCCTGGCAGAAGGGCCGCCGGACCTCGTGATCAACAACGCCGCGGTCATCAACAAGAGCGGTCCGCTGTGGGAAGTCGAGGTCGACGATTTCGACTGGGTGATCGACGTGAATATCAAGGGTGTCTTTTACGTATTGCGGCATTTGCTTCCCGCGATGGTGCGTCAGCGAAAGGGCACGATCGTCAATTTCAGCTCCGGATGGGGACGGAGCACTTCGCCGGAGGTTGCCCCCTACTGTGCGACGAAGTTTGCCATCGAAGGGCTCACGCTGGCGCTGGCTCAGGAGTTGCCCGACGGGATGTGCGCTGTGCCGCTCAATCCCGGCATCATTCATACCGACATGCTGCAATCGGCCTTTGGCAGCGGAGCGGCCTCCTACCCCAAGCCCGAGCAATGGGCCGATCGGGCAGTGCCGTACATTCTGGGACTGGGCCCGCGTGACAACGGCCGCCCGGCGAGCGTGCCGAGCTGATGTCGCCTTCCCCTGGCGAGCCACCGGCCCTCGATCCAGGGGCAGTGCACCCTGCCGCGCTACCGCTCGAGCGGCTTCTGGCGGACTGCGATCTGGCGCGAACCCGCCGCGGCGGACCCGGCGGGCAGCACCGCAACAAGGTGGAGACGGCCGTCGTCGTCACGCACCGCCCCACGGGACTGACCGGTCAGGCGGCGGAACGGCGCAGTCAGGATCTGAATCGGCAGCAAGCCATCCAGCGCCTGCGCGTCCGCCTGGCCGTCGAGATTCGGCGACCCGTCGGCCTCGACGAGCCCGCGAGCGGCCTGTGGCACAGCCGCATCCGCGGCGGCAAGCTGAGCGTGAACGCCGAGCATGCGGACTTCCCTGCTCTGCTGGCCGAAGCGCTGGATCGTCTGGCCGCACACGAATGGGATGTGGCGGTTACGGCGCGAGTCCTTGGCGTTTCCGCGACCCAACTCGTCAAGTTGCTCAAGCTTGAGCCCCAGGCCCTCGCGCGACTGAACATCGCGCGTGCCGCGAATGGCCTCCGCCCTTTGGTGTAAGGCATTTTCCTTGCGTCAATGTTAGGCACGCCTGCAACTTGCCATCGCATACCTCGCGGTTATTCGCTGTACGCTATGAACAGGCTCCGTTGCCCTCTCCACTCGCCCGGGTGAGGAATCTGCTGCAAGAGACGTTAAACGTCTCGCGGCATTCCATTTGCGATTGTGCGAACCTGCATCATGTTCGCGCTCGTTCGCCAGCGAATGCTCTAGTGCCATCTTTATGGTTTTGCTGTTTTTTCCAAGTCGAAAGTGGAGGAAAGAAATGGTTCGGGAACACGGGGAGAGACGGGGTTTTACGCTGGTCGAATTGCTGGTGGTAATTGCGATTATTGGAGTGCTCGTGGCGCTGCTTTTGCCGGCGGTGCAAGCGGCCCGCGAAGCAGCCCGGCGCTCGTCGTGCTCGAATAACTTCAAGCAACTGGGAATCGCCCTGCATAACTATCACGATACGCATCTCAAGTTTCCGTATGGCTATATGGAGGCGGGGACCTTTCACCTCCGCGACTGTTGGGTGCAGAATCTGCTCCCCTTTATGGAACAGGCGCCGTTGTATGACCGATACATGGGGACCAACGTGCAGTGGATTATGGACATTCCTGGCGCGATCAAGGACATCCCGATTAAGGTCCTGCAATGTCCCTCTGACGGCGCGGGCCCGGCTCTAGGGAATAACGGCGGCCTGCGGGCCGGGGGCTATGGATTCCAGGGCAACTACGTCGGCTGCACCGGCGATGGAATCATGTTGGGCACGGCTCAAATGCGCGGGATCTTCTTCCGTGATTCGCGGACGAACTTCGCCTCCATGATCGACGGCAGTTCGAACACGCTGGCCTTCAGCGAGACGATTATCCGCGGCCAGGCGTCGTCGGGGGGCTGGGGCGATGCCGGCTCCTACTGGGGTGGTGCCCGTTGGGGTGGTTATGGATTTACCACGCTCGAAGCGCCCAACACGACGCTCGCCGATCAAGTCTACGCCTGCAAGAGTACTGTCTACCCGCGAGCCCCGTGCACCTCGATCAGCAGCAGCGACGTGGCGCGCAACTTCGCCCGTAGTTACCACCCCGGCGGCGTGCAGGTCGCGCTCGGCGACGGCAGTACGCGGTTTGTCTCGAACACCATCAACCTTCTGACGTGGCGGGCGCTGGGCACGGTCGCGGCCAACGAAGTCGTGGGCGAGTTCTAGCCTTCCCAAACGTAGCGGCGGCTGACAGCCCCGTCGCGAGGTAAGAAGCCCTTCGATCCCGTCCGCAGCGTATGGACGTCTGTTTCTCCCCCGAATTCATAGAGAGGCAATTTGATGTCGGCTTGGTTTAGGCGCCCTCCGTACTTTGGCAC
>JALORD010000532.1 GCA_025459145.1 Pirellulaceae bacterium
CGCTCGACATGCTCGCCAATACCTTCGTTCGCAAGGACAATTTGCCCTCTCCGCGGTTACGCGGTTTGAGATCATTCGCGGTTACAAGCAGGTTGGCGCCACGGTCCAATTGGCGAATTTCGTCACCTTCTGCGGCCACTCATTAGTCGTTCCTCTGACCGACTCAACGTTTGACAGAGCCGCTGATCTCTGGGTTCTCGCACGGCGTGGAGGTCATGCGGCAGGCGATGCGGATTTGCTTATTGCCGCTACAGCCATCGAGCAAGGAAGACGATTGGTGACCGGCAATCACGGGCACTTTGCTTGGATTCCTGGCTTGGTGCTAGATGACTGGCGTCAAACCTTAGCCGTCTGAGGCAAGTCGTATTCGTACACTCCGGCACCAGGTTTGGTCCCGGCTGTCGGATCTAGTGCGAAGGCAATACTTCGACGTCCCAGTCGTGGTGGTCGAGCGTGATCGGGGCTTCGCCGGGGGCGAAGGGAGCGCCTTTGGTGCCGGTGCCGAGCGGGCGGCGGTCGATGGCGCCCTTGAGGCCGAGCTGCCGCGGGTCGCGGGCGATCTTGTCGCTGAAGATGCGAATGTCCGACAGGATCGGCTTGAGGCGGGCCGTAATATCCTCCGCATTGGCCAGCGTATTGTCGAGCCGGCGATAGAGCGTGTCGTCGTGCAGGATGCGGCCGAGCGTTCCCTGCCGGCTGTTAAGGCCGTCGGTAAATGTGACGAGCTGCTCCAGCAGTTCGTTGACATTGGCCAGGCTGCCGTCGAGATTGTCGACGATCTGCGGACCCCGTTCGCCGAGGGGCCGGGTGAAGTTTTCGAGGTTTTCGAGGTTCCGCGAGGCTCGCTCGCTGACGGTCTTGAAGCCATCGAACGCCTCGTCCGCCTTTTGCAAGGTGCCGCGGGCTTCCTGCATCAGTTCGGGCATCTGGGTGAGCGTGCTCTTGAGTCCGTCGCGGAGCATCGGATCGCCGAAGACGTCGTTGATGCTGGTCATCGCCGTGCTGAACTGATCGAGGGCCCGCTCGGCCTTCTGGGCGAGACGCGGAATCTGGTCGTCGTTGTTGGCGATCGCCGTGTTCAGATTGCGGGCGGCCAGTTCCACTTCGCCGCCCGCCCGGTTGACCGAGCCAAGGGCCGAACGCATGTCGGTCTCGAGATTGACGAGCACATCGAGCGGGTTCCCCTGCACGATGCCATTGGTGATCTCGGTGCCGCCCGTCAGGGGTTCCGCACCGGGAACCGGCGGATCGGCCGAGACGAACTCGACGACCGCGTCGCCCAGGACCGAGGCCGAGCTGATCCGACAGAGGTCGCTATCGAGAATCGTGCGATTCGAATCGATCTTCGTGGTGACCCGGACGCCCGAGGGCTGGAGCAATTCGACGTTGGTCACCCGGCCGATTTGCACGCCGCTCATCCGCACGGGGGTTCCCGCTTCGACGCCCGGAGCCCGCGGAAACTGGACGAAGATCGTGTACGTCCCCGCTCCGGGCAGCGGCAAATCGCCGAACCGCGCCACCAAGAACGCGGTGATCAATGCGGCGGCCAGAACCACCACACCGACTCGTTGGCGTAAGACGCGTTCGTCCATGGGGAGCGGAGGAAGGGGCTAGGGCTGGGGGTTAGGATGTGTGAATACCGTTAGGGCCGGCACATGGGGGGACAATAATGACCAATGACCAAGCAACAATGACCAAACAAATTCGATAGACCAAATGCGAATGTTCTAAACGGAGACATACGCGGCAGGTTCGTCATATTGGGGAAACATCCCGGACGCCGCCCGTGGTCATTCGAACATTGGGAATTGGTCATTGTTTGCGATTTGGTGCTTGCCGTTTGGTCATTCTTCTCTAATCGGAAAACGTCAATCGTCGAATCGTTAGTTAGCTGCGGCTGCCGCACTGCGGGCTTCGCGGAGTTCCATCAGGCGATCGCCCGCTTCGCCGAGGACGAACTGCCGGACGCGGCGATCGGGGCATTTGTCGAGGGCGCTCGGCGGACCGTCGAACAGGATTTGCGACTCGCCCGGCGCGAGCCGCGAGAGCGGGTAGAGCATGATCACGCGGTCCGCCACTTTGCGGGCCGTCCGCATGTCGTGCGTGACGACGATGCTGGTGACCGGATGATTGCGGCGGGTGCTCATGATCAATTCGTTGATGACGTCGCTCATGATCGGATCGAGCCCGGTCGTCGGCTCGTCGTACAGAATGAGTTCTGGATTGAGCATCAGCGCCCGGGCCAGTCCCACCCGCTTGCGCATGCCGCCGGACAGCTCGGCGGGCTTTTTGACCACGACCGAATCGGGGAGGCCGACCTCGGCGAGGCGCGCCAGCACGAGCTCTTGCACCTCGCGGTCGCTCACCTCGCGATGCTGCCGCAAGGGAAACGCCACGTTCTGGCCGATGGTCATGCTGTCGAACAGGGCGGCGTTCTGAAACACGAAGCCGAACCGGATGCGCTGGCGGACGAGTTCCTTGTCGGCCAGCTTCTGCAGGTTCTGGCCGTCGAACAGAACCTCCCCCTCGGTCGGCGCGACGAGACCGATCGCCGCTTTGAGCGTCACCGTTTTGCCGCAGCCGCTTTCGCCGATGATCGCGACGGTCTGTCCGCGGGGAATACGCAGGTCGATCGCGCGCAGCACGAGCTGCGTGCCGAACTCGACATGCAGGTTCTGCATGACGAGCAGGGGTGAGTCGTTCAGATTGAGCGGCTCAGTAGTCATAGTGTGCGCAGAATCTCCGCCGCGGTCAGATCAGCTTCGAAGCGTTGGGGAACCACTGGTAGTAGGCCGAATACATCAGCTTGCCGAGCAGCAAATCAATCACCAGGATCAGGACGAACGACCAGACGAACGCGGCAGTCGCGGCCCGGCCGACTCCCTCGGCACCGGGCGTGCAGTGAAAGCCCCGATAGCAGCTTACCAGGGCGATCGCTCCGCCAAAGAAAATGCTTTTGAAGATGCCGCTGAACAGATCGAACGAATGCACGAACCGCTGCGAGTTGTACCAGTAGTGGTGCATGTCGATGTTCAGAAAGTTCACGCTGTAGACGAAACCGCCGACGACCCCCATGAAGTCGGCCATGATCGTCAGGATCGGAATCATAAAGATGCAAGCCAGAAACCGCGGCACCACGAGGTAGTGCACGGGGTCGGCTCCCATGCTCTCGAGCGCGTCGATCTGTTCGGTCACCCGCATCGTGCCCAGTTCGGCCGCCATCGCACAGCCGACGCGGCCGGCCAGCATCGTCGCCGCCAGGACGGGGCCCAGTTCGCGAACCAGCGTCATGTTGATCACGGCGCCGAGCCGCGTTTCGAGGCCGAAGTCGCGAAACGTGTAGTAGCTTTGCACCGCCAGGACCATGCCGATGAACGTGCCGGTCAGCGCGATCACCGGCAGGCTCAGCACGCCGACCTGATAGAAATTCGGCAGCAAGGTTTCCCATTTCGGCAGCCGGGTGCAGAGCCAACTTCCCACGCGGAGCGAAAAGAGCGTCAGATCGCCGGTCGTCGTTACGCTATCGATCACGACGCCTCCCCAATCGGCCATCGAGTCGGACAGGGCGGCCAGGAAGCCCTGCGGACGCGAATTCGGGGTGGAGTTGGCGGTGGCCATCGCGACGGGAAGTTCGAGTGA
>JALORD010000108.1 GCA_025459145.1 Pirellulaceae bacterium
CGAGGCTGACGAACAGCACCGGAATGTTCTGCCCCAGGGCGACATTCTCGGCCACGTTCATCGCAAACGCCGTTTTGCCCATCGACGGGCGAGCCGCCAAGATCACGAGTTCGCCGTTGTGGAATCCGGCTGTGTTACTGTCGAGTTCACGATAGCCGTAGTCGCAGCCGCCGGCCGTGTGGGTGCCGGCCATCCGGGCGTCGAGCCGATCCATCGCCTGTAGGACGACGTCCTTCAGGGGCTGGACGTTGTTGCTCCCCCGGTCGTCGAGAATCGAAAAGATCTTCTGCTCGGCCTGACTCAGAAGATGCGGCGCGTCGCTCGATTCGTCGTAGGCATCGCGGAGGATCTCGGTCGAAGCGATGATCAGCGACCGGAAGGTGGCCTTCTGCCGGACGATCTCCGCATAGTAGGTCGCGTGGGCCGCGTTCGGCACCGCGTTGATAATCTTGCTGAGGTAGGCGCTGCCGCCGATTCCCTCGTACTCGCCGGCTGTCTTGAGGCGATCGATCAATAGCGTCGGATCGATCTTCTTGCCCGCTTCGTGCAGGGCACACATGTGCGTGAAGAGCTTACGATGGGCATCGTCGTAGAAATCGTCGGGACGAAGAATCATCACGACATCGTCCAGCACATCGGGCAACAGCACGATGCTCCCCAGGACGCCGATCTCGGCGTTCAGATCGAAGGGGGGCTGGCGGTCGAAGTATTCCGCCGTGGGGCGCTGGGGAGTCGTGTCGAAACGGCGGCCAATGGACATGGGGAACCCTCCTGGCGGGAAGTGAGCGAACCGAACGCAAGCCAAAACGGGATCCGCTTGTCCGCCGACGGGCAGCCTAGCAGATCGCCATTCGACTGGCGGTAACGGGACAAATGGACCGTGTGCCCTTTTTCAACTGCGAACATTTTTTCCAAAAGTTCGCGCTGCGGCCCTTGACCTCTCCACCGGTCCCGGTATGAATTGACGGTAATACTCCCCCACGGGCTCATCTTTAGGGGAGGGTGCCTATGGGCTGATCCAAAACAGCGGCGGCCGGCGGGCAATTGCGCTCACCGCTTTGGCTGTGTGACTTGCTGGCTGTGCGACTGTAGCGGCACCGCAGGATTCGCCTCGTTCTCATTTCATTCTCTGCCCGCGGCTCTTCTCGGTCGACATCGCCCGGCGTCATTTTGCGCTCGGCAGCCGCAGCTTGGCATTCCTTACGACTTTCGCCCCTCGGCTGTTTCTCAGCGGCGAGCCAGGGCTGCGCCGGTTTTGCGCGCCTGAAGGACGACCGTTTATTGTCGAGCGGGCGGCAAATGCCACTTTTCAGGAGCGATCGAGATGCCTTCACCTGCTGTTGCCTCGGGCGCATCGCTGGTGCGCCTGCTCTATACGCAAAATCCTTTCTACCTGATCGGCACTCTGCTCGTGCTGGTCGGCCTGCAGCAAAGTCTCGGCGGTGCCGCGGGCCTGTCGACGAGCGGCCTGCTCACGAGTCTCTTGGCAGGGTATACGCTCCTTTTGGCAGCGATTGCCGCCGCGATCATCGGTTATGGCCGAGTCTGGGAAGATGCCCGGACGATCCTCCTGGTGATCGTGCTGCTGTTTTTCATGCTCTCGGCCAGTCTCGACGTCCAGCTCAATACCGAGCCTGTCGCGGGAACGCTGCTCTTGGCCGGCGGACTGGCCTTTTCGCTACTGTTGAGCGAAGGGCTCTTGCGAAGTTTGAAGATTCGGCTGGCCTGGCGGTATCGCGTACCCTTCTATCTGCTGCTGGCTCTGCTCTTTATTTGGCCGATGGTTCCCGCATGGCTGGCAGCAACGGGCGCGCAGCGCGCCGCAACTTGGTCGGTGGTGGGATTTCCATTGGCTGTGGGGATCGCGCTGTTGACGCTTGTCCCCGCGGCTCGCACGCCGGCCGAACGCGAGCCTCCATCGGGAACTCCCTGGCCCTGGCCGATGTTTCCCTGGTCGCTGTTCGTTTTCTTGACCATTGGCGTCGCCCTTCGGTCCTGGTGGCTGTCGATCTCATTCGAATCGGCCAGCGGCACGGACGGCAGTTTCCGTGCTTACTTTCTCGTGCCGGTCGCGTTGGCGTGGTCGGTATTGATCACCGAGATAGGGGCGACCCGCCGCAGTGCCGACGCGACGGCAATCGGAATGTTGCTGCCACTCGCTTCGCTGGCCCTGGCATTTCCCGGTTATCCGACTTCGCAGGTAGCCGCGGCACGCCTCATTGATCTGGCGGAAACGGTCGGTTCGCCGGCGCAACTGACGTCGTGGGGACTGGTGGCCTTCTACGCGAGCATGTGGCTCGCACGCCGGCCGGCTGCGGAAACGCTTTGTCTGGCGTCGCTCGCCGTGGCGGGATTCGTCGGACCGGAGACCTTTGGCTTGACGTCACTCGCCCGACCGCAGGCACTGCCGCTAGGTCTGTTAGCGGCACTGCTGCTGGGACTGGGGGTCTGGCGCCAGTCGACGCCGCGGCTCATCGCGGGCGGAACGCTACTCGCGCTCGGAGTTCTCACCCGCTCACCGGAACTCGCGGCGCAAAGCTGGTTCTGGAAGTGGCATGCGCCCGTGTTGGCTGTGGCGGCATTGCCGATTGTGCTCAACGACGCGTGGGCTCGCTGGCTTCGCGATAACGCTTGGCGCACCGTTCCGCTGTTGGCCTTCGTCGCGGCGATTGGATATCCCTGGATTCCGGGTATTCGCGCCGTCGATACGACGACCTATCTAGGGCTCTTGCTGCTGGTGGCAGCGGGGCTGTGGCAGCGCGAGCGGGGGCTCGCGCAGCTCGTGGCCGCCCTGAGTGTGCTGGGGGCCAATTTGCTGGGTGGAGCGGCCCAGCTGTATGAACTGCTTGGCCGTTCGATCTTAGCCAAAGGCCTGCCCTGGCTCGCTGCGGGCCTCGTCCTGGTAGCGATTGCGCTCGCCATCAGCCTCGCCAAAATGGGGCTGCACACGCGGCTGGAGCAAGGGCTCCAGCGGCTGAATCGAGCACTGGGAGGACCCCTGGAGCGCGAGGCTTAGCAGGGCGATCTGCGCCGACACGGCCCTCGGTTTATTGAAGAGAGCCGGGAAAAGCCGTGGCAGCGTGAACTCACCGCCACAGTTCGCTGAACGGCCGAGAGAATTACTTCTTCTCGGCTTTGGCCGCGGCGGGCTTCTCCGCCTTTTCGGCCGGCTTCTCGTCGCCGGTGACGGTCGGGACGACCCAGACCTTCAGCTCGGCTTCGATGTCGGCATGCAAGTGAATCTTGACCGTGTAGAGGCCCAGTTCCTTGAGCAGCCCCTCCATCCGCACCTGATCGGTGGTGATGTTGAAACCGGCCGCTTTGAGCGAAGCGGCGATTTCGTTGGCGTTGACCGAGCCGTAGAGGTGCCCTTCGTCGTTGGCATTGGCTTCGATCGTGACGCTCTGCTTGGCGATCAGTTCCGCCAGTTGCCGCAGCGAAGCGAGGCGGGCCTTCTCGATCTCGTTCAGCCGCGACTTGTGCTTGTCGACCATCCGCTTGTGATGGTCGGTGGCGATCGTCGCCAGCCCCTGCGGCAGCAAGTAGTTGAGGGCGTAGCCGCGCTTCACCTGCACGACGTCCCCCTGCTTTCCGAGGTGGTCGACCGATTGAATCAACAGCAGTTGCACTCCGCCGGTCTTGCCGCGAGGAAGAGGCTGATACCGGCCGTGGCTGGCAGCCCGATTGGATTTGGTGGTAGGCATGAACGGATCCTTGATAGTACGTTTTGATTCAGTTGATTTATTAGCGGCTGATCACAGGACAGCCGCGAGAGCGAACCGACTAGAACGGAATGTCATCCGCCGTCGGCGGGGGAGGAGCCGCAGGAGCACTCCGCCCCGAGGAGCGAGCCGGCGGACCGGCCGGCATGTCGCCGTAGTCGCCACCGTCGTCGTATTGTTGCGAGGAACCGCCACCGCCTCCGCCGCGCTGGCCGCCACCGCCACCCTTGCTGCCGATCATTTGCATTCGCTCGCCCACGACGCGGAGCTTCGACCGCTTCTGGCCGTCGGTTTCCCAGGTGTCGAGTTTCAGACGACCCTCGATCAGTACGGGCGAACCCTTTCCCAGATACTCGCCCGCGATCTCCGCCGTCCGGCCCCAGAGCGTGACGTCGACGAACGTGGTTTCTTCGATCCATTCTCCCTGCTGATTCTTCCGCCGATCGTTCACCGCGAGGCCCAACTCCGTTACGGCCATGCCGCTCTGCAAGTACTTCACCTCGATGTCTCGGGTGATATTCCCCAGCAGGATAACGCGATTAAAACTAGCCATACCGAAGCCCTCTTACGACAAGGAGCGAGCGTAACGTGAACCGCTGCAACAGCTTGGGAGCCTAATCGAGAGTTCGGTCCATCGCAAGCTTCGCCTCACTCAGCTACAGCGTCGACGACTTCCTCATCGATCGCTTCATCAGCGGCCGGCTCGATAGCCACTTCAATCGTCTTCGCCTTACCGCCGCTGCGAGCATGCTCGACCAGGGCGTCCACCAGCCGCGGTTCGACCTTGAGGGTCAGCGTTCGCAGTACGTTCTCGTTGATCCGCAGGGCCTGGTTAAATTCGGCGAGTTGCTGGCTGTCGACTCGGAAGTAGGTCATCCAGTACGTTCCCTTCTTATGCCCGTCGATCGGATAGGCGAGCTTCTGCTCGTTCCAGAGCCGACTGACCAGGACCTCGCCCCCGCATTTGACGACCAGTTCGG
Organism: Pirellulaceae bacterium; assembly: GCA_025459145.1. Lineage (GTDB taxonomy): Bacteria > Planctomycetota > Planctomycetia > Pirellulales > Pirellulaceae > CAYLLN01. The sequence goes on from JALORD010000108.1 coordinate 4,703, forward strand.
GAATAAGGGCCGCCAAACCACCCGGATCCTGGGCATACTTGTTGCTATCCAGGATCACCATGTTCTCGTAGACGTGCTGTGCCAAAACCAATTCTCCTCAATTAAATGGGCAGTCTTGCCGAGCCCGGGTGCCATCGACATGACACCTGTCGATGACGGTCGCGAAACAATGGGCTTCGCGGCACCCTTCTCGGAAATGTCGACTCATGTGCGCTGGCCAGATCGCTTGATGGTCTGGTGCAGACACGGACTGAATCGCAATCCCAAACTGCTTATTCGTTGTATTCGTTGACGGTCGCGGCTGGTCACAGCACCAACTAAGCGTTGTAGCGCGCCATGCAGTGCTGGATCCCCAACTCGACCCAATCGGCCACGCCCTCGGCCGCGCGGGCCAGGGACGGACCAATCTCCGCCCGTTCGTCCTTGGTGAATCGCCCCAGCACGTAGCCGGTGACTTCGCGTCCCGTCGGCGGCTGCCCGATTCCGATCCGCAGGCGGGGAACGTCGTCGGCTCCCAGTCGGCGAATGATATCCTCCAGACCTTTCTGTCCTCCCGACGACCCGGCGGCTCGAAAGCGAAGCTTCGCGAGCGGCAGGTTGAAATCGTCGCAAATGACCAGCAGGTTCTGGTGCTCGATCTTGTAAAAATCGCGGGCCGCCAGCACGCTGGCTCCGCTCAGGTTCATATAGGTCAGTGGGGTGAGGAGCAGGCACTTCTGGCCGCGGAGGGCAAACTCGATCGTCTCGCCCTGAAAGCGGGCTTTCGGAATCGTTCCCGCGGCGAACTGTTTCGCCAGCAGGCCTATGACCTCGAACCCCACGTTGTGCCGCGTTCCCTGGTACTGTGCTCCTGGATTGCCAAGCCCCACGATCAGTTTCATATTGGCAGTCGCTGCGACCGACACTACGCCTTCTTCGCTTCCGCCTCTTCCTTCTCCTTTTTGCCGATCACTTCCGGTTCGGCACCGCCGCCCGGTTCACCTGCTTCGGCTTCGACATGCGGCGGCACGCAGTGGACGATCAGGGCGTCTTCGTCGGTGATCAGCGTCGCACCCTCGGGCAGGGGCACATCCTTCGCAAAAATCGACTTGTTCAAATGCAGGTCGGTAATGTTGAGCGTCAACTTGTCGGGGACCGCCATGGCTGGGCACAGGATCTCAATCTCGTGCAGCACATGCTCGATGATCCCCCCTTCGGTGACGCCCACTGCCGTGCCGCGGAGTTCGATACTGACCTCGGTCTCGACCTTGTCCTTCTCCGAGACCCGCAGCAAGTCGATATGCAGAACTTCTTTGCCCCATACGTCCCACTGAACCGACCGGACCAGGGCGCTCTCGCTCACGTCGCCATTGAGCTGCACGAGCTTCCCGCCGTGGCGTACCACCGCCATCAGCTCGGTGGCGGGGACCGTGAGACTCAGGCTGGCTTCTCCGTGTCCATAAAGAACGGCCGGAACGCTCCCCGCTTTGCGAAGGCGGCGGTTGTTGGCGGTCCCAAGCTTCTCGCGACGCGTAACGCTTAACGTGTCTGCCATGGTCGGACTTCTCGTATTAATCGGCTGCGGAAGGGTTAGCCGGACCTCGTGACAGCAGTCCCGAGGGACCTTCCCCGCGTCTGGTTTGATCTGGTGGAAACCACGTATTGTGACAAAACTAGGCCCGCTGGCAAGCCCGCCCACCCAATCGTTCGCCTAGCCGACGGCAGTCCAGATATAGCCGGCAGGCGAGGTGAGATGATCAACAAGTCGCGTCCGGCAAGCAATGCGGACTTTCGACGGACTTCGATTCACAAGTCTTTTCCCAGAAATGCTTTAGGGCGACTTTCGACTGGCCGGCGAGCCTGTGAGCCCGCCAATAGCTTGTGCGACCAGCTCCGCACCCCGCCTGACCGCGGCCCTCCTCCACTCGGGAGAGGCGGGACAAAAGAGTTCCCGCAGCCGCTCTTTGGCGGCTCGGGTTGCCGAATCGCCCGGCTGGCCCCAGTGGTGAGCTTGATTTTCCCAGCGCAGGCCCGATAAGACACGGTAGGGGCTATACGTGCCGAATTCAGCACAGGCATAGAGATAGTTCGTCGCTAAAAAGCGGTCGACGCACCAATGCCCGAAGTCGCCACGCGCAGAGTAGGCGCGTGACGTCGAATCGTTCGTTTGAAACGTATCCGCCCCGAACCAGGAAGTGAGTTGCTCGGTTTGTTGGTCCGTCAGGGGATAGTCGATCAGGAGTTTGTCGGTTCCCCACCGTCCCAGCCCCGTATGAAAGTCGAGGTGGACGACCGTCTCGCTCCCCGCCAACCAGCGGTCGAGATGCGCGGCCATCAATTGGTGTACCGATGCGGGCCCTGCGCCGCCGTAGAACAGACCGCGGGGAAAGTCGTACTGGCCGGCGGCAATCGCCTGCTGCAGGGCCGGCAGTCCCTGCTGCAAGATGGACGCTAATGCCTGCAGCGGGAAGAGATCGAATGCGGCCGGGGGCCGCCGCGGGTTGAGGACCCGGTCGAGCTGCGCGTAGCCCGCCGGAGAGCCCGCGTACTCTTCGCCAGGCAGGAGAAAATTCCGATTCGAATCGATATTCTCCTGGTCGAATCGGCGCGACCACGCGAAACCGAAAGGATTCAAGCTGTGCAGAATGACGACCCGGAGATCGGCAAGTAATGAGGACTCGGCCTGCCATCGTTCGAGCAGGTGCAAGATCACCGCCGAGCCGAAATGCCCTTCGACGCCGTGCAGTCCGCTCGACAGCACCAGCGTGCTGGTACAGGGATTGGTCGTCGTTGACTGGGCGATGTCGACGGCCAGCGTCTCGCCCGCCGGACCTGTGAGCCCAACAAGCGGGTACGACTCCAGGTCCCATGCGAGTCGCCGGACGGCCGCGCAGAATGAATCCCGGGCGGTCTGGTAATCAGGCGAAAATGAAGCCAGTTCGTTCATGCACTTTGTTCTTCGGCTGAGTACCTATGTTACCTGCGACGAATCTGACCCGTTGCATCGGGTTGCAAAGCTGGTGGCGGCGTGACAGCACCGGGATTCGCGTGTGCGTTTGTCAGAAGGATTCATTTCCCGTCCGTAGAACAGGGTCGGACAGGCCTGCCAGCAAAAAGTTGACATCTGGGGTACGGTCCTTACAATTAGCGGGTAACCTGGGCCGCTGCCAACCTCTGCCATACGCCGTCCGTTACCCCCACCCACCCATTGGCATCCAAAGGTGCCGTAGTAACCACAGATCGTGGCAGCCCAAGTGAGATCCCGCAGGATTTTTCCAGCGCGAACCACTTCCCGCCTCCTGCGTACCAGCAGATGCTCGAATTCGACTGCCCGGCGTGTGTCCGTGGCGACGCTCGCGAAGTGCCAAGTCATTACCGTTCAAGGTTTTCACCGTTCAGGTCCGTCAAGGAGCATACGCATGATTCGCCGTACGTTTTTGTCGCTTGCCATCGTGGCGATGGTCGCCCCCGCTTTTGCCGCCGAACTCGAAATCGGCGCGAAAGCTCCGACATTTAAGGAACTGCCCTGCGTGTCTGGTCAGGAATGCAGCCTGGATGCGATGAAGGACGCCAAGGCCGTCGTCGTCTGCTTCACCTGCAATCAGTGCCCGGTGGCGGTCGCCTATGAAGATCGCTTCATCGAGTTCCAAAAGAAGTATGCCGACAAGGGCGTGAAGTTCGTGGCGATTAACTGCAACAAGAACAGCGAGAACCTGGAAGTGATGAAGGCCCGAGCGGAAGAGAAGGGGTTCAATTTCCCCTACGTCTACGACGCGAGCGGCAAGCTTGCCACCGAGTACGGCGCCCGGGTAACGCCGCACCTGTTCGTCCTCGACGGTGAGAGGAAGGTCGCCTATGTCGGCGCATTCGACGACAGCCAGTCGAAGCCGAGCAAGCACTATGTCGCCGACGCTGTCGACGCCGTGCTGGCCGGCAAGAAGCCGGCCACGACCAACACTAAGGCAGTCGGCTGCGGCATCAACAACCGCTAGTCTCTCGCTCTTGTATGCCACAGCCGCCGTGAGGTGAAATGCACTTCACGGCGGCTTTTTTGTTGGGCCGTTAGTGGTGCCACAACTTTATGTTTGAGGAAGGGAAGCATTCCATGGGGCGCTATTGGGTTCGCTGGGGACTAATGATCATCGTCGCAGGTGCGATTGCGGGATGTACACCTTCACCGTCAGCATCCTCACCTGAGTCCGAATCCGACGCTCACTCCGAGATTGCTGCCGGGCCGATCGCCGCCGACAAAGTGAACCTTGTTACCGGGGATGAGAAGAAATTTGCAGAACTATTGGCGGGTCACAAAGGAAAGGTCGTGTTCGTCGATTTTTGGGCCCTCTGGTGCCCGCCTTGTGTCGAGTTTTTTCCCCACACGGTGGCGACTCATCAAAAGTACAAGGACCAGGGCCTCGCCACTGTCGCGGTCAACTTTGACATGCTGGAGGACGAGCCGAAAGTTCGCGAATTCCTGGGAAAGAACGGTGCGGAGTTCGAGAACTTGATGAGCAGCTACGACGACATCAGTCAGCAAGTCGCCACAGCGTTCGAGTTCGAGGCGCTGCCGGAGTTTCGACTTTACGATCGGACCGGCAAGCTTCGCAAAGAGTGGATCGGCGCGCCCGATTCCGCAGAACTCGACGGGCTCATCGAGGAACTGCTGGCCGAGAAGGCAGAGTAGTTGGGTTGCGTTATAAACTTTGTACGTTGACGCTACCCATTCAGCCGCCAGAATTCGAAGTTAAGATAGCTGGCAAAGCTGACCCACAGCCAATAGGGGACGAGCAGCGCCGCGGAGAGCTTCGACCAGCGGGCAAAGGCGACTATCGTCGCCCCAATCGCCAGCCACAAGAGGCCGATATCGACCAAGGCCGCACCCGGCTGCTGGAGACCAAAGAACAGGTACGACCACGCGGCATTGAAGGCGAGTTGCCCGAGAAAGAGCCCAATCGCCGGGAGGCATCGCCGCCAGCCTGCCTGCCGAATTACGAGGCCCGCAGCGATCCCCATCATCAAATAGAGAGCCGTCCAGACGGGCCCAAAAATCCAGTTCGGCGGCGTCAGGGCCGGCCGCCGCAGCGCTGCGTACCACTCGCCCGGCAAGTACTGACTGCCGACGCTCGCGGCTGCGAAGACGACCGCCAGCGACACAGTGAATGCGATCGCCGACTGGCCGGCAGAAAGCGGCTTGTCTGCAGATGGGTTGGCGGTGGCCATGTGGAAACGTTGGAGCGAGAGCGACGACCTCTGTGGCATCATAGACGCCCGGCAAGCACACCGTGTGGCGATGCTCCCCCCGACTCACACTGAATCCGCCAGCGAGCGCACATCGGCCTCGATCAGGTCCAGGCGTTCCGCCGTTTCTTGTTGGGCGATGTCGAGCAGGTGCAACTGCTCGGCCGGCACGAACCCAAACAGATAGAACTTCACCTTCGGCTCGGTCCCGCTGGGACGGACGGCGACGAAGTGCCCCTCGGCCGCGAGGTCCAAAATCACCATGTCTCCGCGCGGCTCGAGCTCTTGATAATCGCGCACGCCGCTCACGGCCAGTCCGCCCAGCGACGCCGGGGGCGACGAGCGCAAGAGTTGCATGAGCGACTGCATCCGCTGCATGCCGGCCATACCAGTCATGAAGATGCTCACCTGACGCTCGGCATGATAGCCGTGCTGCCAATAGAGCGACTCGAGCCGGTCGACGAGCGTCTGCTTGCGAGCCTTCACCGCCGCGGCGAGTTCGGCCATCAGCATGCACGCCGCCGCGCCGTCCTTGTCCCGCACATACTGGCCGATCAAGAGTCCGTGCGACTCTTCGACACCGAGCAGAAACTTGTCCGCGCCCTGGCGATCGATCTGCTCGGCGATCCACTTGAAGCCGACGTGCACCCGGTCCATCGTCCGCACGCCGAAACTGTCGCCGATCCGGCGAATCAGCGGCGTGGTGACGAACGTCGACACGAGGAAGTGCTCGTTCGTCAGGCGGCCGGCCTTCTTCCGTTGCTCGCAGACGAAGTCGGTCAGGAGGGCCGCGAGCTGATTGCCGTTGAACGTCGTCCACGGCCCGGCGCGATCCTTGGTGCGCGGCGCCGCGGCCCCCATCCGATCGCAGTCGGGATCGGTCGCCAGGGCTAGGTCGGCGCCGATCTCCTGCCCGCGGGCGATGATCGCGTCGAAGACAGCGGTGTTCTCGGGATTGGAAACGTTTCCCGGGACATTCGGAAAATCGCCGCTCGGCTCGCGATGCAGATCGAAAATCTCGATGTCGGTGAAACCATCAGCGACGAGCGCCGGCACGGCCGCGAACTCGCCGACGCCGTGCAGCGGCGAATAGAGGATCTTGAGCTCGCGCGGTCCAGGACAGGCTTGGCCCGCGACTTCGGCGATAAACGCCCGGTCGATCTCGTCGCCGCAGAGGATCACCTTGCCGGTCGCAACAGCCACCTGAAAATCGAGTTGCTGTACCTGGTCGACCGCCATCACCCGCTCGATGATCCCGCGGTCGTGCGGCGGAATGATCTGACCACCGGTCGACCAGTAAACCTTCACCGCATTGTCGCTCGGCGGATTGTGGCTGGCGGTGACCATGATTCCACAGTCGCATGCCTGGTGCCGCACCAGGAACGAGAGCTCAGGTGTGCTACGAAAGCCGTCGAGGAAATAGACCGTGAAGCCATTCGCAGCCAGGATGCCGGCACACAATTCGGCAAAATGTCGCGAATTGTGCCGTGTATCATAGGCAATGGCGCAGGAGGGGCGCCGCGAAGGGGCTGAGGGCTGGGGGCTGGGGGTGGCACCCCTAATTGCTCGCACATAGTCGGCCAGACCCTGCGCACTTTCGCCGATCGTACGATCGTTGATCGCGTTCGATCCAATCGGGTACATGGGCCCCCGCCGGCCTCCAGTGCCAAACGGGATCACCGTCCAGAACGCATCGTCGAGCGCCTGCCATTTCCCCGCGGTAATATGCGCGGCCACCTGTGCCGCATACGCTGCATACTTCGGTTCCGTCAACCACCGGCGAATATTCGCGGCTGCTGAGTCAGTGAGCTGGCGGGCGGAAACGGCTGAGTCCACTTGGCCGAGAAATCGATCCAAATTCATGGCAAATCAATCGCCGAGACGAGAAGCTACGAGGGAATGTCGTTCTAGTCTATCGATGGCCAGCCAGAGCCGGCAGCCGTGAGCAGGACCTTGTATCCCGCAACGAAAGCCGCGAAAATCCCCTCGGAAAGCTTCGGGTTTGCAGCGTATTGACGCAACCCATTGGCAATCAACAACTTGGCCGGATGGCGAAATTGGCAGACGCACAGGACTTAAAAGCCGCTGAAGATTTTTTTGGCGACGCGTCCCGATTTCCTGTCCAAAGCTTGACTTATCACGATTCGGGAGTGCGCCGCCGAGGCGAGCTGGGATCGCGTCCCAGTTTCCGAGTTCTCGCGAACTTCGATCAGCAGCGTCGCGGCGGCGCTCTCACGAATCGTGTCAAGAAACGTCGCTCTCGCGCGCACAGGACATTCAGTCCTGTGCAATCCTGTGAAGCTGGGAAGATGGGGGACCAGAGCGGACGTTTTAACATTAGCTCACAAATGCCCCGGTGGAGCGGGTAAAGCGGTTGTAATCTGACTGGGCTAGCGGGAAACTCTGTCCCCACAGGAGTTTCGCCCAAATGTCAGACCGACCCGATCC
>JALORD010000533.1 GCA_025459145.1 Pirellulaceae bacterium
AGTGCCGGTTGCGGCGAGGCGTTTCGCTTCCCAGATCGATTTCCGAAGCTTGCCGGGCCATCGCGCCCAGCCGCTCGGCCGATGTCCCCACGCGGAGCACCGTCCAGATCAAACCGCCGCCGCCGATGATCACAAACGAGGCCATCGCCAGGATGCCGAGCCAGCGTCCAACGCCAAACGTGAACGCCGCGGGATCGGGATCGAGCAGATACGAAGCCAGGACCGCCGTCAGCGAAAGGACGCCGAGCAAGAAAAGTGCACCACAGAACAGCGCCTCACCGACGCTCCCCATCAGGTTAGAGCCGGTGCGCCGCTGGCCTCGTTTCTTTTCGAGAAATCGAAACAGCCGTGCCACTTTTCCACTCCGCTCGCGTCTCGTCGGCCCTTTCTCGTGGAGCCCATTGACGTTCGGCCTGCAGACACATCGTACCGCGATCGCGTCAGGGCGTGCTCGGGCCGCGTGTTTCGACCAACGCGAGCGCTCCTGCCCGTCTCAAATCTAGGTTGAGCCGCGACTGGTGCCCCCTGCCCTATCTTGTATCATAGGAAAACACGTTACTTTCCACAAATTCCTCGCTCCCCGCCAGTGGTGGAAAACCACAAAGCTTGCTGGCAGGCGGTGCTACCAACGTACCTGGCGATCGGCTGGCGGCGCGGTAGTGAGGCGTTTGTGCGCATTGATACCCGGTAAGGGGTCAGCCGTTCACCTCCACCCCCCGCTTCCCTACACCCCTGAATACCGATGGTTAAAGCATGATTTTTCCCACGCAGCTGTGGAAATCGGGCCTGTTCGGTATGTTCTTGCTGACCGTATTGCTGGCCGGGGTCCCTGCCGACCTCGCGGCAGGCGACTGGCCGCAGATTCTCGGTCCGCACCGCAACGGCTCGGCCGATGGCGAAAAGCTGCTCGATGCCTGGCCGGCCGGTGGGCCCAACCAGCTTTGGTCGGCTCAGGTCGGCAGCGGCTATGCCGGCGTCGCCGTGGCGGGAGACAGAGTGCTCGTATTTCACCGCGTTGGGGACCAGGAGCGGCTCGAAGCGCTCGATGCCGCCAGCGGCCGCTCGCTCTGGAAAGCTGATTTCGAGGCGCTCTATCGCGGCGGGATCGATGCCGACAAGGGTCCGCGCTGCGTCCCGCTAGTACATCGGGACACGGTATATGCATTGGGGGCCGCGGGCGACCTGTATGCGGTGGCGTTCGATAGCGGCAAGGAACTTTGGACGCGCAGTCTGTTTGCCGACTACCGCGGCGACGAAGGTTATTTCGGCGCGGGAAGCGCACCGATCATCGTGGGCCAGCGGCTCCTGGTGAATGTCGGCGGCCCGGCGGCGGGAATCGTCGCTCTCGATCCAGCCACCGGCAAGACCCAATGGCAGTCGACCGACGAGGGGGCCAGCTATGCCGCGCCGACGGCGGTCACCATCGGCAACAAGCCGCACGCGCTCTTTGTCACGCGCTACAACTGCGTCCTGGCCGATCCGGCCAGCGGTAAAGTGACCACACTCATGCCGTTCGGCAAACGCGGCCCCACCGTGAACGCCGCCACGCCTCTCGTCTTCGACGGGAAGATGTTCTTAACCGCCAGCTACGGCGTCGGCGCGGTGGCGGCGACGTTCGACCCCGTCAAGCCGAAAGTTCTCTGGTCGGGTGACGACACGCTTTCGAGCCAGTACGCGACCCCCGTCCAGCACGATGGTTTTATCTATGGCATTCATGGCCGCGAGGACATCGGCGTCGCCGAGCTGCGGTGCGTTGAGGCCGCGACCGGCAAGGTCCGCTGGAAACAGCCCGGCTACGGTGTGGCGCACTTGATTCTGGCCGACGGCAAGCTGCTGATCGTCGGAGTCGGCGGACGATTGGCCCTGGCCCGCGCGACGCCCGACAAATACGACGAGCTGGCGACGTTCGACCTCGATCAGAGCGTCGCCCGCGCTCTGCCGGCGCTGGCTGGCGGCCGGCTGATCGTCCGCACCGGGAGCGGCGGCGGCCGACTCCATGCGCTGCGGGTGGGGAAATAGGCCGCGCTTCCATCGGCCCGCCGGCTGCTGGGCGATCGTGTCCTTTATTTGCAGGCGCTGTGCGGGCCCGGTAGCCTGATGGCTCTGCTGCGGCGAAAAGCGCTCGTCGAGACGCTCCCGTGGCCGGCTCCTCTCCCTGCATTCGGAGTCAACGATGCCCTCCTCTCTTCGTCGACTGATCGTTCTGGTCGCGGCCCTCGGAGTTGCGGCGATTCACGCCCCGCGCCTCTGGGCTCAAGACAGTCCGCCCGCCGGCGAAGCCGCGCAGCCGAAGATCGTGACGTTCACCACTCAGGAAGATCACCGGCAGATGCAGGAGCAGCTCGGGATCACGAAGCTGCGTCCCGGACCGAGCGGCAACGAATCGGCCCCCAATGCCGCCAACTACGACGAGGCCAAGGCCAATCCGTTTCCCAATCTGCCGCCGCTGCTCGTCTGCCAGGAAGGCACCGTGGTGAGCACGGCCGAAATGTGGCGGGCTAAGCGCCGGCCGGAGATCGTGGAACTTTTCGAGCGAGAGGTCGTCGGCCGGATTCCCAGCGACGTGCCGAAAGTCACCTGGAACGTGCTCGACGAATCCGAGCGGATGCTGGGCGAGATTCCGGTGATCGAAACGACGCTGGAAGGCGTGGTCGATAACTCGCGGTGTCCCGAGATCGAGGTCAAGATTCAGCTTCGTGTTGGCCGGCCAAAAAACGCCGAGAAGCCGGTCCCGACGCTGATGATGTTCAGCTTCTTCGGCTTCAATCGGCCCGGCGCGGCGGCTCCGGGAGCGCGCGGCGGCCCTGGCCCCGGCAAAGCTCGTCCCGGCGGCGGACGCGGCGGTTTCCGTCCCGCGGGGCCTTCGCCGCAGGAAACGGTCGTCAAAGCCGGGTGGGGATATGCCCAACTCGTTCCGAATAGTATTCAGGCCGATAACGGCGCGGGCCTCACGCGCGGGATCATCGGGCTGACGAATCGCGGACAGCCGCGGAAGCCCGACGACTGGGGTTCGCTGCGGGCCTGGGGCTGGGGAGCGTCGCGGGCGCTCGACTATCTTGAGACGAACCCGGCGTTCGACGCCAAGCGCGTCGGCATCGAGGGCGTCTCGCGTTACGGCAAAGCGGCCTTGGTGACAATGGCGTTCGACGAGCGATTCGCCGCAGCTCTTGTCGCGTCGTCGGGCGAAGGGGGCGCCAAACTCCACCGCCGCAACTTTGGCGAAGCGGTCGAGAACCTCACCGGCTCGGGCGAGTACCACTGGATGGCGGGCAACTTCCTGAAGTACGGCGCCGAAGAGGCCGTGTTTGGCACGAAGAACGCCGGCGACATTCCGGTCGACGCTCACCAGCTGCTCGCCCTGTGCGCCCCGCGGCTGGTCTTCGTCAGCTACGGGATTCCCGAGCGGGGGGACGCCAAATGGCTCGACCAGCAGGGGAGCTACATGGCGACGGTCGCGGCCCAGCCGGCGTGGCGGCTGCTGGGCGCCGGCACGCTGGGAGTCTCGGACGACTATCTGACCGAGAAAATGCCCGCCGTCAACGAAGGACTCCTGGCGGGCGAGCTCGCCTGGCGACAGCACGACGGCGGCCACACGAGCGGACCGAATCTGCCCGTGTTCCTGGAATGGGCCAGC
>JALORD010000534.1 GCA_025459145.1 Pirellulaceae bacterium
TTCGAAGAGAGCATCAACGGCCTGCGAACCTATTTAACGCTGGTCGAGGCGACTCGCGGCCGCAAGGTGCTCGCGGTGACCAGCTCGATCAGCCGGGAAGGAAAGACCAGCCTCGCCGCCCAGCTCGCCGTCAGCGTGGCTGGCTCCACGGGCAAGCCGACGCTGCTGATCGACGGCGACATGCGATCGCCCGATATCCACCGCATTTTCGAGGTCGATTGCGGCCCGGGGCTCGCTGAGGTCCTGGCGGGTAGTTGCCGTCTGGAGGAAGCGATCGAAACCGACTTTAGCGATCGGCTGCACCTGCTTACGGCGGGGCACCTCACGGTCAGCCCACACCAGCTCATTGCTTCGGGTGGTTTCAACGAACTGATCGAGAAGCTCCGCGGAATGTACGAACACATCATTATCGACACGCCCCCAATTCTGCCGGCTAGCGAAGCGCTGGTGATGGCGCGGGCCGCCGACGCCGCGATTATTTGCGTTCGCCGGGACTACAGCCGGTTTGATCAGGTGACCGAGACTCACAATCGGCTTGTCGCCTCCGGGGTCCGCATCGCCGGCGCCGTACTCAACGGTGTGCCGACGCAGCACTACGCATACCGCTACGGCAGCTACTACTACACGACCCGCAAGGCGGAGCCTGAAGCGCCCGCCATCGAAGAAACGAATGCGGCCGTCTAGTTCGCTATCGCTTGCCTGCCTGGTTTGCTCTTCTCGCTCGTCCTGCCTGTCACTCGTCTTCTTCAGCCGCCGGGGCTAGTCCCCGGCTAGGTGCCCGATGGTTCAACGTTCAATCAATCTGAAGGTCCTGATCGCCACGGTCGTCATCGGCGTGGCGCTGGCCGGTACTGTGCATGGTGTGCATACCTGGCAAGTCGGCCGCACGGCCAAGGGGCTGAAAGTCCTGGCCGACCTGCAGGAGGAAAAGTCCGAGTGGCTCAAGGCGGCTCAGTACCTCGATCGGTATCAGCGGCTCGATTCGTCGGACCCCGAAATCCCCGCCCGATTGGCGCTCTTGTACACAAAGGGCGCCAGCTCTCCCGCAGAGAAAAACCGAGCGATCACGCTTCACTTCCGCGCTCTGGGGGCTGGTGCCGGCGAGCAGAACCTGGAGATTCGCGCCAGCCTGGGCGATCTCTTGCTGGAAGCTGGCCGCTACACCGAGGCGGAAGCCGAATCGCGAAAGTTGCTGGCGGACCTCTTCGGTTTGGAGCCGGCGGACGCTGCCGATGTTCCGTCCGAAGCTCGTCCCCAACCTGCGACGCCTGAAGAAGTCGCCAAGTACGAACCGCGGGCCCGCCGCGTCCTCGCCCTGGCGCTGGCGGGGCAGCTGGCCGATGGTTCGTTTGCCGCTGCTACCGCCGCCAAGCTTAAAGAAATCAAGATCCTGTCCGAGGTCATTGAGGCGCGCAAGCTAAATCCCGCGGATATCCGCATCGCGGGAGCCCTGGCCACGCTTTATCGTGAGTATGAAAACGTTGTTAACGCCGAGTTTGCAAAAGCGAATGAGTTGACGGTCAACGAACGCCAACGCCGAGCCGACGCCACCATCAATCAACTCGTTACGGACCATCCCGAGGATGGCAAGATTCGCCTCTCCCGGTATCTCTACCGCACGAAGTACAACCTGCCTGAAGCGGACGGCGACTTGGCTGAAGCGATCCGCCTCGCGCCCGAAGAGCCTGATGTGCTGCTCACGGCTGGATCGCAAGCCCTTAGTGACGGCCGCAAGCTGAAGGCCGACCCGGCCAAGGCGGCGGAGGCGGATGCCTTGCTCGACAAGGCCAAATCTTACTTTGAAAAGCTGACCTCACGGCCTGCCGACGATCTGATTCCCGCCGCGTTCATCGGCTTGGGGGATGTTCAGCTCGCCAAGGGAGACACCGACGGCGCCCTGGCCGCCTGGCAGAAGGGGCTCAAGCAGTTCAACGTCCCCACCGTGCGGATCACGCTGCAATCGCGCATCGCCAGCACACTGATCGACGCTGAGCGCCTGAAAGAAGCCGATCAGTCGGTGGCCGATATCGAGTCGCTGCTTCGAGACCTTACCACGTCGGTCTCGCGCGATTACAAGAAGGCGATCGAGCGCGAACAGGACCTGCGGAAGGCAAGTATCCTGATTCGCTCAGGCGACTTGGCGAAAGCGATTCCAATACTCAATCGGGTAATCGTCAACCAGCCTGTCGGCGATCCGCGAATCGAAGCCACGCTGCAGGCGTGGCAACTGCTCGGGATGGTGTATTTGAACTTGGGCGACTTGGTCAAAGCGGCCACCGCCTTCGATCAAGTCGCCGCCCTCGAGCCTCAGCTCCTGCAGCCTCGGGTGGCGGCCGCCAATGCGTATCTCATGGCCCGCCGGCCCGATCTGGCCGCGGAACGAGCCGAACAAGCGCTTGCTATCTCGGACAAGTCGCTCGATGCTTGGCTGACGCTCGCTTCAGCCCAATTTCAGCTGCAAGTTTCGTCGCCCGTCCAGAACCGCGACTGGCGCCGCTTCGAGCACGCGCTCGCCATCCTGGAACAGGCCCTCCCGCAATTGACGGACGGCTCCCCGTGGAAGATCGACTTTCTGCGGGTCGACTACTTGATGGCGCAAGCCAAAGCCAGCGGCGATCCGGCGGCAGGACTAGTCGCTTCCACAAGCGTGCTACGGGCGGCCGAACAGCGCTACGCCGACAAGAAGGAATTCTGGCTGCAGCTCTCCTTGGCCTACCAGTCGCTCGGCGAAGCTGCGGATGCCGATCGGGCGCTCGAGAAATTCAAGAGCCACGATGCTTCACCCATCGAAGTGGCTTTGGCCAGCGCCCGTCTGGCGACCCTGCGGGCCGACTTTGCCAAAGCCGAATCGATCCTCGAGGCGGCCTCGGTAATGGCGTCGATCCCCCAGCGTGATGTACTCCTCGCCGAACTGTTGCGCGTCGCGCGGGCCAGCCGCGATACGAATAAAGTCCGCAACATTCTGCTGGATTTGCACAAGCGGCAGATGACCAATCTCGCGCCCGTTCGTCAGTTGGGCGAACTGGCACTCGAACAGCGCGATCTCGCGGAAGTCGAAAAGTGGGAGCGGATCGCCGCCGGCGAAGACTTTGGACTGCCGGGACAAACCGTCGGGCAGTATTTCCGAGCCTGGCGGCTTTACCTGGGCGCGATGGCCGAGAATGTGTCCGCCGACCAGAAGGAAGCCTCGCTCAAGCAGGCGCTGCTCGCTCTGGACGAGGTGGATTTGGCCCGCGTCAACGACTGGGCCGAGGCCGCCACACTCAAGGGTATGGTCACCCTGCAACTCGGCCGCGTCGAGGACGCTGTCAACGAATTGGAAAGGGCAATCAAGCTGGGCGATCGCCGGGTGGTGGTGTACGAGCAACTGATCAGTCTGCTTGATAGATTGGGACGCAGCGCCGAAATCGAACGGCGATTGGCGGAGCTTGAATCTGTGCTCCCCTCGACGCAGCGGCTCGCCGAGCTCGGATCGGTCAAAGAACTTCGCAACGAACGTCCCGATCAAGCTGTGGCGATCGCCCGCGAAGGCGTCGTCCGTCGTCCGAAGGATCCGCTGGCCCACTTGTGGCTGGGCCGCATGCTCCTCCTGGCCAATACCACGGCCTCACCCGAACAGTTTGCTGAAGCCGAGGCCGACGTCCGCGTGTGGAATGGCCTCCTCAGCTTCTACACTCGCACGGGCGATCGAGCCAAGTCGGAAGAAGTGCTTGTACAACTGGCTGCCGCCAAGGAGATCGATGCAGCCCAGAAGACGTTTCTCCTCGCCCAAGGCTACGAGCAGCTTAGCCAGCCCGAAGCGGCCGAGGGGCACTACAAAGCGGCCGTCGAACAGTCGCCCGACAATCTCGGCGTGCTGCTGAAGGCGGCCCAGTTCTTCCTGCGATCCAATCCCGCCGAGGCCGAGCAGCACCTGCGGAAGGCCCTGACGGTCGACAGCGAGTCGACCGCCGCCCAGCGGCTGCTCGCGATCGCTCTGGCCTCGCAGGGAGGCGACAAATTTGAAGAAGCCCAGACGCTCCTCAGCAAGGCGGGGGCGGACGGCGCCGTCGCCAGCGAAGACATGCGGCTCAAGGCGCTCTTGCTATTGCAGCAGGGTGGCGCCGCCAACCTCGATCGGTCAGTACAGATCATCGAAACGCTGGTCAGCGGTGAAGACAAAGCGTCGCCCAGCGACCG
>JALORD010000535.1 GCA_025459145.1 Pirellulaceae bacterium
ATGTGCGAGGAAAGGTCGGACTGGAACTCGGCAGCGATCCAGGCTTGGTAAACAGCTGGCAAAGACACTGGAATTGTGTTCGGAAATCGAAAGAGTATCGCTCGCGGCGGGTGGCTGGGGTCGGACTGCGGGAGTAATTGCATCCATCCTACGCACCGGCTTGTCGGCAGTCCGGCCCCGGCTGTCGGTGCGCCGGGAGCGAGTGGCTGGCAACGAACATGTAAAATGTCAGGCCAACTGACGCCCGCTCGACCGCAGGCACCCAGCCGCGGCCAAAGTGTGCCCAGCGAATTGGTCGAATGCGGTTGAGACCGAGGGGAAGTGTGAGCCTTCCAGGCGATGCCGCCGGCAGGCGCAGCTTGGAAACCAAGCGGATGGGCCACTCCGCAGTGTGCAAGCATGGCAAAAATCATCCTGGACCGTGGCGGCGACTTGAAAAAGAGCGTCTTTTACGAGTTCGACATCCCTTTTGACGACGAACCCGACGAAAAGCCCAAGGCCGACTGGATCGTCGTTCCGCGCACGCCGACGGATGACGATCTCCGCAAGAGAAGCCTTGAGCCGTGGATCTATGTGACTCTTCTGCCGGAAACGGAAGACCTGGTGGTCAAATACAGTTGCCCAGCCGACCACGACCACCGGCGCCAGTATCTCTATCGGCGGATTTCCGGAGAGGCGTTCGGCGGCACTCGCCTTTCGTCGATCGTCCCCTCGTCGACAGACCCGATTCTCGTGCTCTCCGACGAACTGCGCCGCGCGCTAGAATCGCTGAAGGTTCGCGGTGCGATGCTTACCGAACTCGATTTGAGGGAGCATAACACGGGCAAGAAGCTCAAGGGCTTCTGGGCGGTGCAGTTCACCGGGAAGCCGGCCCTACGGATTCCCAAGATCGTCGGCGGCCCGAATGCCTGTCCCTATTGTGGATTGGGCCCGCTCCTCTGCGAAACGTGCGGTTGGCTGAACGCGCGGTGCCAGCGTTGCAAGAACAAACAAGGGACTGTGATCATCGAGACTGAGCACGAGGGCCGGGACGACAAGCGGATCCCCTTTGAAGAAGAGCTTAACGACATTCTGGAAGGCAAGTTGTGGGACGGGAGCGACCTCGTGCAGGACCGCGGTAGGAAACTCGCATCGAAGCGCTTCATCGATTGGCTACTCCGCGTTCATGCCGCGCCGTTCTATGCCCGCCCCATCTCATTTTGCATGGACGGCATGAACGACGAACAGAAAAAATGGTTTGACGAGATTCAAAAGCCACTAGGTGGATGAACGACAAGACGTCAGCCGGAAATGTGGCGAACACTCTGGCCCGCGTTGCCATTCGCTCGCATGAAACTCATCATCGTCGGCGTTCCGCATATGCAGACGGCGCGGCCTTTTAACAACTGTCCCCAGTGTCCGTTTGTTGCGAACGCGGACGCATCAAATTCCTCGTACGTGTTGCGATTCCCCCTCGGGCAGACTACAAGAGGGGAGTTCTCGTCTCGCGGGATTTGCACATATGTTCGCACAACTTTCTGGCAAGGTTGGCAACTGAGGAGTGATGACGATGTTCCTATGGCGCGCGGGCCGTGGGTGGTCCCTGGGGGTGGTTTGCTCGGTTCTGGCAATGGCTGCTTCGCTCGTTCCTGCGGACAGCCGGGGACAGGAGCCCGCCGCCGCCGCACCGGCGGCCAGCGCCCGAACCAGCACCGCTCTGGCCTTTGTTCCCGAGGACGCTGCGTTCTTCATGTCCCGGCTGCGGATGCGGGAGCAGGTCGAGGCGTTCATGGCCAGCCAAGCGGTCGCCCGGCTGATGGCTCACCCGCTCTTTAACAAGGCCAAGGAAGAGGCCCAAGAGCAGGCCCAAAACCTCCCGACGGAGCCGGGCGTGCCGGACCTTGACGACGCCCAGGACTGGTTCAATCAGCCCGAGAACAAGGAGCTGACTGAGCTCTTGCTCGACGCCGCTTCGCACGAGGTCTTCGTCTACGGCGGCGCGGACTTCACCGACATGATGGAAGTTTTCGGCGCGCTCAGCCGAGAGCTCGACTCCTTGCGGGTGGAATACATTGCGCGCGGCGTGCTGCCCAGTGATCCCGAATTCAATCGTCGAATGGGTGACATCATCCTCAAACACCTGGAAGGCAGTGAGGTGCCCCAAGTCGTGATCGGGTGCCGGCTGAGCGATCCACAAAAGGCCGAGGCGCAGCTCGCCCGTCTGGAAACGTGGCTCGGCGAGCAATTACCGAAAACGCCTGAGTGGGAAGGTCGTCTCAAGCGGGAGCAAGTTGGCCGGGTCCGGCTGCTGACTCTCCAACTCGACGGGACGCTGATCCCGCCGGAGGCGATCACGCCGGCGGAAGATCTGGAACCGGCCCAGCGCGAGCGCGTGATCGCGCTGGTTCGCAAGAAGACGATGGCGGTCAGCATCGGCCTGGCGGGGAAGTATCTGCTCCTGTCGGTGGGCCGCTCGAATGAGCACCTGAGCACGCTCGGGCAGGACAAACTGCTCGTTGACCGGAAGGAGCTTGTGCCGCTGGGTCCGCATGCCGACAAGCCGCTAACTTCCGTCGTTTACGTCAGCGGCGACCTAATGGAGAGAAGTAATCGGGTCGAAACTCAGCTCGATAGCTACTTGGCGATGGCCGAAGCATTGCTGCCGCAGTCGGAACTCGAGCCGCGGCTGCAGAAGGAACTGCTCGCCGACGCCAAGACGCTGGCGGATGATCTGAAGAAGTCGCTTCCCAAGCCGGGGCCGTACACTTCGTTTGCTTTTCGCTCGCCGCGGGGCCTCGAGGGATATAGCTACAACTGGTCCGAGAATCGGGCCTTCGACGGTTCGCAGCCGCTGTCGATCCTCGATCATGTGGGAGGGAGCCCGATCGGCTTTGCCGCGGCCCGCTGGAAATATGTGCCGGAGAATTTCGAGTACACGGTGAAGTGGCTGGGGCGCGGGTTCTATTACTTTGAGCAGATCGGTCTGAACATGCTCGAACCCGAGCAGCAGAATCTTTACAGCCAGGTTCGCGTCGAAATGACGCCGCTCGTCGAGCGGCTGAACCAGGTGACGCGGCAGTCGTGGATTCCGGCGTTCAAGGATGGCCAGAGCGCGATCGTCCTCGATGCCCAGCTCACCAGCAATAAGTGGCAGCGCGAGATGCCCGAGGCCAGCGAACCCTTGCCGATGCTCGAGCTGGGGTTTGTCTACGGTGTAAGCGATGCAGGCCTCGTGACGAAGGCGGCGGGGGAGGCGTTCGCGATTGTCGGCGAAGCGCTGCGCAAGCTGAACATGATCGTGCCGGAGATGGTTCCGCCCATCGAACTGCCGGTGCCGGCCGCGCGCGAGTTCCCGCCCGGGACGGTGTACTACTACAACATTCCCGAGGAGGCGGGGCTTGATCCGCAGATTGCGCCGAACGCTGCTCTGTCGGGCGAGATGCTCGCGCTGTCGTACGTGCCGAAGTTCGGCCTGCGGCTCCTGACGAAGACGCCGCTGGTCGGGGAAGGCCCGCTGGCCGCGCGGGAGAAGCCGCTGGCAGCCGCGGGGTACTTCAGCCCGGCCAAGTTTGTGACGGCGCTGGAGCCCTGGATCATCTATAGCATCGATCACGGCGGCGAACAGGCTGTCGAGGAACTGGAGGAAGAGGGGG
>JALORD010000536.1 GCA_025459145.1 Pirellulaceae bacterium
AGAGGAAGAGGTGGTCATCGACCGGTTCGCGCCGCTGCCGGCGGCCAAGCTCCGCCGCGTCACGAGCGACGAAGGACGCGAACTGGCGGCGGCGATCGGACTGCCCGAGCACGAGTCGCGGCACGAGTCGCAGAGCGAACGTGAACAAGCCTCGCCGACGATTTCGCTGGCGAGGGGCTCACGTGAGTCGAGCTTGCTCGAGACTGGCGCGCCGGCCCTAAGCGCCGTGGCCGAACCGCCGACCGTAAGCGCCGCGAAATCGACCTGGTTCGATCCCGCCAGCGATCCGCTCCTCCCGGACGATGCGGACGGGCTGGTGTCGCTCCACCGCATGACGCTCTCGCTCCGCGAGCTGGCGACGGATGATCGCGACATGATCGTGGTGACCGACGACCTGCCCGCCGAACAGCCGTCGGAGAAGCGCTCGCCGCAGCGGCGGGCTTACCGACAGCTCTTCAGTTCCCTCCGGAATCGCTAACTCGCGCCAGCCCTCTGGCGGACCAAATCCCACGTGCTGCGACCATGAGCCGCCTGCTCCAAGCCCTGAAGAACCTCGAAAACCGCCAGGCGGAGGCGAAGGCCGCCGCGCCCCCCGCGGCCGAGCAGAAATCGGGCGAATTGGAGCTGGCAACCGCCAGCCGTGGCGGTCAGGGGCTCTTGGCCCATCTGGCCGATCGGCTTCACACGCCATCGCCCGACCCGACTCCGACGCCACGAACCCCGGCGCGGCCAACGCCGATCGCGACTCCGGAAGCGAGCGGGCCACTGGCGAAGCTCTCGGCGGGGATTCCTGCGGCCTGGCTCGCAGGGCCACCCGAAGAACTGCTCGCCGGTCCGCCGGAGGAATTGCTGACGGCGTTTGGAAGTCTCCCGGCGATGACGCACGAGGCGGCGACGCTCGCGCGTCCTGCGGAGTTGTCGCCCCCTGCGACGGCCGCGTCTCCATTGGCTGCGGAGACTCGATCGCTAGCTGAGCCCGCCGAAGCCGCAGCCCGATTGCCGGAGCCGCCCCGCCCCTCGCCGCTCGATAAGCTCTCGGCGCGGTGGCCGATCTCGGAGCCGCTCCCGACCTCGCGTGCGAGCGCGGCGATGGTCGCCCCGAGCGAGCCCACCGCTGAGCGCCACATCGAGGTTCCCACCAAACTACTCACCAAACTACCAGCCGAGCCGACGCCGGTGGCAGCGGCCCCCGTGGTGATTCCCGAGCCGGCTGTCGAACCGGTCGTCGTGCCTGCCGCCGAGATCGCGCCGCCCCCCGCCCATTCGACTTACGAGGCCGCGGAGCCTGCCGCAGCAGCGGAACCAGCCGCCGAGGAGCCAGTTGCTGCCGAACCAATCGTTGACGAACCAATCGTCGAGCAGCCAATCGCTCTCGAGCCCACCGCGTGGGTCGATCGCGAGCCTGTTCCCGCGAAGCAAGCGCGCGACGATTTTCCCCTGCCCACCCACACCCCCACACCGCTCGCGTCGATCGCAACGCCTGACGCGACGCCCACCGCCGTACCGTCCCCCGCACCGCTGACGCTCGTCGAACGCACCACCCGACGAACGCTCTCCGATCCGCAGCGGGCCGAGCCATACCGGCAGGTCGCCGAGCGGATCGTCCGCGATCTGGCCCACGTGGCCGGTCGCTCGGCGGTGCTCACCGGCGTCGGTCCGGCCAGCGAGACGAGCGAGCTGGTGCTGGTCGCCGCTGCCGCTCTCGAAAACGCCGGCGGCCCGGTCCTGGTGATCGACGGCGATACGGCCCATCGCAGCCTCACGACGCAGCTCGAACTGTCCGACGCCCGTGGGCTGGCGGAACTGCTCCGCGAACGCCACGAGCCCACGCGGTATATCCGCCGGCTGTCGGTCTCCGGGCTGTCGTTCTTGCCGATCGGGAAGACGCGGTTTCCCGAGCCGGAGCCCGTCGCCAGCCAGCTCGCCGCCCTCGTGCAGTCGCTCGAAGCCGAGTATTCGCTCGTACTGATTGATGGCGGGCGGACGACGGAGCTCGCCGCCGCGACCCTTGCACGCCTGGCGGATGCGACGTACTTTGTCATTCGCCTCGGCCACACCGAAGCGAGCGTGGCCCAAAACGCGCTCCGCGATTTTCGCGCGGCGGGGGCCCGGGTGCTGGGGTGCGTGGCGACGTCGTAAGCGGCTGCCGGCACCTCGCGGCCCATTCTTTTCGGGAGCAATCATGGCCCAGTGTCTCGTTACCGGCGGCGCCGGATTCATCGGTTCGCACATCGTCCATGCCTTGGTCGCCCGCGGCGACAAGGTCCGCGTGCTCGACAACCTGTCGACCGGCAAGCGGTCGAATCTCGCGGCGGTCGCGGCGGATGTGGAATTCCTCGAGGGAGACCTGACCGACATCGCGGCTGTCGGCAAGGCCGTCGCCGGCTGCGAGATCGTGTTTCACGAGGCGGCGCTCGCCTCGGTGCCGCGGAGCGTCGAGGCCCCGCTCGAATCGCATGCCGCTTGTGCCACCGGAACGCTCAATGTGCTCGATCAGGCCCGCCGGGCGGGGGTCCGCCGCGTGGTGTATGCTGCCAGCAGCAGCGCCTACGGCAATCAGCCGACGCCGCGCAAGAAAGAGACCGATCTGCCTTCGCCCCTGTCGCCGTATGCCGCGGCCAAGCTGACGGGCGAGCTGTACTGCGAAGCGTTCTGGCACAGCTACGGATTGGAAACTGTCGCCCTGCGGTACTTCAACGTCTTCGGGCCGCGGCAGGATCCCCGCGGTCCGTACGCCGCGGTGATTCCGCTCTTCATCAAGGCAATTCAAGAAGGCGATCGGCCCAAGATTTTCGGCGATGGCGGCCAGACTCGCGATTTCACCTACGTCGAAAACGTCGTCGCGGCGAACCTGAAAGCAGCCGCCGCCCCGCGCGAAGCGGCCGGCCGGGTGTTTAACGTCGGGAACGGCGTCGCGATCAGTCTGCTCGATCTCCTGAACGAGCTGAGCCGGATCCTCGGCAAAAAGATCGAACCGATCTTCGCCCCGGAACGAGTCGGCGACGTCCGCGACAGCCTGGCGGATATCTCGCTCGCCCGCTCGGTCCTCGGCTACGAACCGCTCGTCGACCTGCCGACGGGCCTCGTGCCGACGGTGGAGTACTACCAGCAGGCAGGCTTCTAGCTGCGGCCCCACGTAATTCCACGTAGCACGGACCTCCAGGTCCGTGCGAACAAAACCGCGTCGCGAACCTCTAGCGGCGACTAATGGATCGAACGGGTCGGGAGACCCGTTCTACAGGTGGTGTTGCTTGAGGCGACGCTCGGGTGCCACTGACTTGTCAGTGAGCAGTGGGTACCAGCCGTCCACTCCGTAATGGCCGCAGGCAGCGTTTTGCCAGAACGTTGAACTCTCTCCAGGTTCCTCGCTACGAAGACTTGGCTCGCCAGGGAGTCTCGCTTGAACGTTTGACTCGACGCTCGTCGTCCTGCCAGAATGCTGCTTGCGCCACTCGAGAAGTGGACAGTCGAATGGCAGTTCCCACTGACAAGTCAGTGGCACCCGGCGCGTTCGTGCGATCAGGCGTCTTCGTTGCACGCTCCCCCACATTCGCCGTGGTTTGCGATCGCGCCCCACAGCCATCATGGGGGCGGACGGAGAAAGTGGAGGCGATGGAGCCTGCCCCTTCCGAAGAGGACAAATGGTTCCCAGGAGTGATCGGCAATGATCGACATGCACATTCACGCAGTGAATCCGCAATTACCAGGCGTGAAGTCGTTTCCGACGTTCCTGGATGGGTCGCCGGGCTCCGTCGCGGAGATCCTTCGAGCCCAAATGCAGGAATCGGGGACCGCTGCAGTGCTTGGGATGGGACATCTCAACGGGACGGCCGACGATCCGTTGGGGGTGGCGTCAACACTCGCGATCGCCCAGCGGCTGCCCAACCTTTACGCGATCGGCGTGGCCGATCCCACGCGGGTCGATACCGAGCACCTTCAACGAGTCGAGTCTCAACTGCGCTCGGGGAGCGTCGTCGCCCTCAAAGGCTACCTGGGCTATCTCTATCACGGGCCAGACAGCCCCGGCTACGTGCCGTACCTGGAGTTGGCCGCGAAGTACGATATACCGTTTATTTTTCACACGGGCGACAACTGGTCCACGGTGGCGAAGGTCAAGTTCGCGCACCCGCTGCTTATCGACGAGGTCGCGGTGGAGCACCGCCAAGTCAAGTTCGTCATGGCTCATTTCGGCAATCCCTGGACAACCGATGCCGCTGAGGTCATGTACAAGAACGAGAATGTGTGGGCCGACTTGTCAGGTATCCTGGTCGGGGACGCAACTTACTTCGCTCGCATGACGACCACCGGCTCAGTGCAGCGGACCGTGGAGCGGGTGCGGCAGGCGATCGAGTACACCGAGTGCTTCGATCGGTTTCTCTACGCGACGGACTGGCCGCTGGTATCGATGACGACCTACCGTGACTTCGTTCGCCAGTTGTTCGACGAAGAGCACCACCAGTCCGTGTTCCAAGACAACGCAAAGTCGCTATTCAAGCGGTGCAGGATCCCCGCGGACCGCACGCCGCCGTGATTCCGCTTTTCATCAAGGCGATTCTGGAAGGGGAGCGGCCCACAATTTTCGGCGACGGCAGCCAGACCCGCTCAACGACCCCCCACGAGCCTGGTGCCGACGGTGGAGTACTATCGACAGGCGTGGCTTTCGGCAGCGGCGCGCCGCGTCCGGCGCCACGCCCACGCCGCGTGGCCGCGGCGGTTAACCCCGGCCCCCAGGCCGGTACGTGCAACATCAGCGGCCAGCCCACGCCGCTCGGGTGCCACTGACTTGTCAGTGAGAACCAGGTACCAGCCGTCCACTCCGCAATTAATGTCTCTCGGGCGCGAAGCGAGCGGCCAGTGCGCAAGTGGTTGGGAAGGAAGGAGTTGCGGCTGTTGAGCGCGGCGGAGCAGCGCGAGAGGGCCGCGAAAAGCGCTCAGCGCTAAGTGGCGGAGATGGTATTTGCGGTTGGCGACGGGCGCGCGAGAAGTCGGCTTCCTCGGGCGAGGCGGGGTCGGAGCCCCGCGCCCAACGAGTTGGGACTCGGAGTCGAGCGCCTATCATGCACGGGTCGGGAGACCCGTGCTAC
>JALORD010000537.1 GCA_025459145.1 Pirellulaceae bacterium
ACAACCGGCCGTCGTGCTCGGTGAGCGGGGCGAAGAGATCAGCGTCCTCCAGGTCGGCGAAGAAATACAGGTACTCGCGATCCCAGAGCAATCGCGCGCGGGTTTGGGTCTTGGCCGGGCGGGGGCCGCCCGCTTCCCACGGCGCGGCGAAGTTGTCGATCACCGGGGCCTCGCGCCACGCCGCTTCGTCGGCCGCGCCATCGATCGTGATCGGCCCCGTCGCCCAGCGGCATTCGACCACGGCGGGTTCCGCCCCGAAGCTGACACCCATCGAGGCGAACCCTGCGGTCACTACCACAAGCCAACCAGCCTTCGCAATCGCGCGCATCGGAGTCTCTTTCCAGGCGAAAAATTCAGGGAAACAGCCGTCACTCTAGAGGCGCGCTCCAGCGGTCGCAACAATTGTGGAGGCCGCACTCGCAGATCCAGATTCTGCCCGGCAAGCGGAATCTACCTGTCTCTGCCCGCTCGAATGGGCCCGCTTGGGGAAATATCAATCGGACCTGAACGGTCGTTCGTATTGTGCGCTGGAGGCGGTCGATGAGGCCCAAGGGGCGCCGAAGAAACGGTCGCAATTCGCTCGTCCGGCTGGTATAAATCAGATACGGGTGGCGGAGCCGCCCGCCAGCCGGAAGGAGCCGCAATTCCCCTTTGCTCCCTCCCCGAGTTTCTCCCGATGCGCGATTCCAGGCCGCTTCTGGCGGGTTGTTTGCTCGCAACGAGCTGGTTGGCGACGGGGTGTGGAGGTGCGCCGGAAGCCGCGGCGCCCGCTGCCAAACCCGAGCTGCCGGTCCTGCAGGCGGCCGTTCTGAATGTCGCCGCGAGTCCCTGGCCAGAAGTCGTCAAAACCCAGGGTAGCCTGATCGCCGATGAAATCGCCGTGGTTGGGGCGAAAGTGGCTGGGCGGGTGAGCGAGGTGAATGTCGATCTGGGGGACGTCATTGTGGCCGGGGCACCCCTGGCCCAGCTCGATCAGGCCGAGTTTCAACTCAATATCACCCTGGCCGAGGCCCAGCGAACGCAGGCCCGGGCAGCGCTCGGACTTTCGCCGTCGGACCCCGTGTCGCAGCTCAAGCCGGAAAATGCTCCGCCCGTGCGTGAGGCGAAAGCCGTGTGGGACGAAGTCCGGGCGAGGATACAGCGGCTGCAGCCTTTGGCGGAACGCAATGCCGTCACGCGCGATGAACTGGAATTGGCGATTTCGGAGGAGGGCGTGGCTGCCGCCCGCTATTCGGCCGCGATCAACGGCGTTCGCGAGAAGATCGCCCTGATCGGCGTCCGCGAGGCGGAGCTCGCCGTTGCGCAGCAAGCCCTGGCCGACACGCTGGTCATCGCGCCCTTCGAAGGAATGATTCGCCAGCGGCATGTCACCCGCGGCTCGTACGTTCAAGTCGGCCAGCCGATCGTGACGCTTGTCCGCACAAGCACGCTCCGTTTTCAGGGGACCGTGCCCGAGCGGCACGCCTATCGATTGTCGATCGGGCAACAGGTCGTCCTGCGGATCGAGGCTATTCGCGAGCCGCGGACGGCCAAGATCACGCGGATCAGCCCCGGCGTCGACGTGATGAATCGCTCGCTCGTTTTTGAGGCCGAGATCGAAAACAGCGGCGGAACGCTCCGCGCTGGCATGTTTGCCGAGGCGGAGGTCGTGATCGATCCCGAAGCGATGGCCCTGGCGATTCCCCGCTCGGCGGTGAGCGAGTTCGCCGGCGTCGAAAAGGTGTGGTTGGTGGAGGGGGGCGTGTCGAAGGAAGTGCCCATTGAAACGGCCCGTCGCACGGCTGAGGCGGTCGAGGTGGTCGGCGGACTGGAGTTAGGGGCTCAGATTCTGGGGGATGCGAGTAGCGGCAAGGTGGCCCGGATCGAGCCGGTTTCCACGCTCAGCTCGGCGGAGGTGCTGCTCGCGGCCCGCCGGAACGAGACTTCCGCGCCAAGAGCGCCCGGCGCCCTGGATGGCTCGGAGGGAGACGACGCCAGTTACGGCGACAGTGAATCCGAAGCGATCCGCTCGGGCGAATAGCGCTGCAGCCGGCAGGCCCAAAAAATCGAAAACGATTCCCGCACTTGTGAGGTGACGACAGCGTGTATTGGCTAGCCGAAATCTGCGTGCGGCGGCCCGTGTTCGCCCTGATGATCATCGCGGCGCTGGTGGTCGCAGGAGTCGCGTCGTTCGCCCAGCTCGGCGTCGACCGCTTTCCGAACATGGACTTGCCGACGGCCTATGTGCGGACGGTGTATCCGGGTGCTGCGTCGCAGGAGGTCGAGTCGGAAGTTTCGCAGATCATCGAAGACGCCGTAGCGACCGTCGCCGGCATCGACGAGCTCCGCTCGATCAGCAGCGATGGCACCTCGATCGTCATTGTCACGTTCAATTTGAATCGCAACGTCGACGCGGCCGTGCAGGACGTCCGCGATGCGGTCTCCAGCGTGCGGAATCGCCTGCCGCCGGGGCTCGATCCGCCGATCGTGCAGAAGCAGGACACCGACAGCTCGCCGATCATCACGCTCGCCCTATCGGGGCAGCGGACCAGCTCGGAGCTGTACCTGCTCGCCGATCGCTACGTGAAGAACGTGATTGAATCGGCACCGGGCGTGGGGCAGGTGACGATCGCCGGAGCGGCGGAACGGGCCGTGCAGGTCGAGATCGACGCCCGCCGATTGGCCGCCTATCAATTGTCGATCCTGCAGGTGCGCGAGGCGCTCGTGCGCCAGAACGCCGAAGTCCCTGGCGGCCGGGTCGACGAGGGTTTGCGCGAGCGGACTTTGCGGACACTCGGCCGCATTCCGCATGCCCGCGAGTTTCCCGAGCTGACCGTGGCGACGGTCGGCGGCGCCAAGGTGCAGCTCAAGGACCTCGGCGAGGTGAAGGATTCGACCAAAGAGGTTCGCACGCTGGCCCGCCTCAATGGCGAGCCGGCCGTCGTCCTGCAGGTCCAGCGCCAGTCGGGCGAAAACACGGTCCGCGTGATCGACGCGGTCAAACAGCGGCTGGCCAGGTCGCGCGAACTCTTGCCCGACGACATCCAGGTGACCGTGATTCAGGACCAATCGCGTTACATCAAGGCCGCCCTGCACGAGATCGAGGGGCACCTCATCTCGGGGAGCATCCTGGCCTCGATCACGGTGCTCCTTTTCATGCGGTCGTGGCGGTCGACTTTAATTGCTGCGGTGGCCATTCCGACGTCGATCATCGCCACGTTTGCGTTCATGAAGTGGTTCGGCTTCACGCTCAACAACGTCACGATGCTGGCGCTCGTGCTGATGGTCGGCGTGGTGATCGACGATGCCATCGTCGTGCTCGAAAACGTCTTTCACCTGATTGAGGAAAAGGGAATCGATCCGTTTCACGCGTCGATCGAAGGAACCAAAGAGATCGGCCCGGCGGTCCTGGCGACGACGTTGTCGCTAGTGATCGTGTTTCTGCCGGTGTCGTTCCTGTCGAGCGTCACCGGGCGAATGCTCTATGAATTCGGCCTGACGGCGACCGTGGCAATTATGGTCTCGATGCTCGTGAGCTTCACGCTGACGCCCATGATGTGCAGCAAGCTGCTCCGTCCGGCCAAGCCGCGGGGCGAAGGAGATGCGGCCCAGCAGGCGGCCGCCTCCCGACGGGGGCCCTACGCGTGGAT
>JALORD010000538.1 GCA_025459145.1 Pirellulaceae bacterium
CACCCTGGCGAGCACCCCGGCCGCGAGGACGAACAAGGCACAGAATCCAGACACGCTGCAAAATCGTTTGGTGGTTTTCATGGGACAAGTATAAAGTGGCGGCAAGTCCATTGCATTCAGTGTTTCGTGCGATGTTTTGGTTAAGCTCCGAGAAATGGTATGCCCACGACCCGCCGCGATTTTCTGGAGACCGTGTCCCGAGTGACCACCCTTGGTATTGCGGGGGGAGCGGCCCTGCAGCTTGCTGTTGGACCAGCTGCTGCCGCCGCCCAATCCGGTTCTACGGAAACTAACCCGCCACCCGACACGCCGCGCGATCTTCCGGCGACCGGTGCCAATCTCGGCTCGCTCTTTCCGACTGTGCAGGCGCTGGCCGCGAAACGGGAATTCTCGCATTCGTTCCTTTCTGGCCGCTTCAGCTCGCTCGAGGAATTCAAGCAGGCTGGCCGGGCCAAAGTCCTCGAAGCGTTTGCCTATCGCCCTGCGCCAGTCGATCCGGCGGCGGAGGTCTTGGATCGGGCGGATCTGGGCGATTACATCCGCGAGAAGATCGTCTTCTCAACGGGGCCGGAACTGCGTGTGCCGGCGTACGTCCTCATTCCGAAAGACTTACGCGGGCCGGCCCCCGCCATCGTCGATCTGCATTCGCACGGCGGCATGTTTCTCTTCGGCAAAGAAAAGGTGATCGATCTCGGGCGGAACCATCCGGCGATGGTCCGCTACCACGAGCAGAACTACGAGGGCCGGCCGACCGCCACGCAGCTTGTCCGCCGCGGGTACGTCGTGATCGTGATCGACGCCCTGATGTTCGGCGAGCGGCGGATTCTGCTCGACGGCGACTTGTCTGCCGGCTGGGATCGGGCGAAGTACTCGCTCGACGATGTCCAGCGGCTCAACGCCCAATGCCGCAGCAAAGAGTCGACGATCGTGAAGGGACTTACCCTCGCGGGCCTCACCTGGCCGGGAATCGTCACTTGGGACGACATGCGGACGATCGACTATCTCGTCACCCGCCCCGAGGTCGACCCCAAACGGATCGGCTGTGTCGGCGTCTCGCTCGGCGGACACCGCTCGCTGTACCTGGCCGGCCTCGACGAGCGGATCGCCGCGGCTTGCGTCACCGGCTTCATGTCGACGGTCGAGCCCATGATCAAGGCGCATCTCGACATCCATTCGTTCGTCCACTTCGTCCCGGGGTTGCATCAGGCGCTCGACCTGCCGGATGTCGTCTCGCTCGCCGCCCCGCGGCCATTGCTCGTGCAGCAATGTTCACAGGACGGCCTTTTTCCGCTCGCGGGCATGCAGGCCGCCGTCGACAAGATCGCGGCCGTGTACGATAAAGCTGGCGCTCGCGACAAATTCACCGGCCGGTTCTACGACCGCCCCCACCTCTTCAGCCGGCAAATGCAGGACGACGCGTTCGCGTTTTTCGACGCGCACCTAACGCCCGGCCGCCGATGAATTGCCGTCAACTGCTTTTCTGCAGTGATTGCACGGCACGGAATGTCGCTCCCCACAACATGAGGAAGGCGGCCGCAGATCGACGCAGATGAACGCAGATTTCAGGAAGAGAGTGGTCTTGAGCTGCGACGATCGGCGCCCATCAGCGTTCATCGGCGGCCCCACTTCGCCGCGGCTTCCGGGACACCGCACCCGCCCGCTTTCCACAGAATTTTCCCGGCGGTCATTTGCCTCGCGCCGGCTTTCAACGTAGATAATCTTTACGCCTGTTTGGCAGCCACTCGGCTGCGGCCGGCTTCACTCGATCCCGACTTCCGCCCTGGCAGGCTCATTGATTGCCGGGTTCCCGGGGGGCTAGGGTTCGCTCGTCTGCTTATCGCGGCAGCCGCACATGCCTCGCGGCTGCGTTTGATTGTCCTGCTCCTTGAGTCCCAGTTTCGCCTGCCGCTTGCGCCCCTGCGCGGAGCGTCTGGTTGCGATATTCGCCTGTCACATCCAGCACGTTTCCACCTGGCGGTAGGTCCTATGAGCAGTCTGACATTTGAGTCGTTCCTTCCTGTCGAGTTGCCGTCCGTCGGGGCAACGGACGGCAACCGGCGGGAGGACTCGGTCGCCGCCACGGTCGAGCAGGTGCTCGCCGCAGTCCAAGGTTCGCGGCAAGGGATCGAACGCCGCCGCGAAGAGCGGTTCCCCTACCCGCACCCGATCTACCTGACCCCGCTCCCCGGCACGGGCGAGCGCCGCGCCGATCCCCGCCGCGAAACGATCGTGGTGATCGGCAAACACCTGTCGACGCACGGCGTCGACTTCTACCATCGCGAACCGATCCCGCATCGCCGGGTAATCGCTTCGCTCGACGCCGCCGAACACGGCTGGATCGGCCTCTTGCTCGAACTGACCTGGTGCCGGTTCAACCGCCACGGCTGGTACGACAACGGCGGCCGATTCCTGTCGGTCCTGGAATCGCCGCTTGAAATCGAGCGGCGGACGAGTGCATGAGCATGGCACCTGATCGGCGCGATCATCACTTGCCCATGAGGCCGCCAAAAATTCCCTTGAGCAGCACCCCGATTCCGACAATGAACAGGATCGGCGGGTAGAAGAAAATCACGCCAAACGCCAGGCCGCCGAAAAACCAAACCGCGGAAACGGCGATTAAAGCGAGTCCGCCCAGGATGCCCGAATCCCAGGCCCGGTGCTCCAGCCCAAAGCCGTGGTTGTACTTGTCGGCATTGGCCTCTTGCTGAGCATTGGCATAGGCCGAAGCGGCATACGGATTGGGGGCGGCCCCGCCCGAATAGCCGGGGCTAAACGGCGACGGAGCGGCGGGCGTACCAGCCGCTGGATAGCCCGTCGCCGGAGGATAGTTGTTCGCCGCCGGGTAGGCTTGCCCCGGATAGCCCTGCGGATACTGACTCTGGGGAAACCCCTGCGCCTGAGGATAGCCGTGGGGCTGCAGACCCGTCCCGCTCGCCATCCCCGGCTGCCCCCACGGATCGGACGCCAGCGGCGCAAGATCGGGCAGAGCGTCGTCCTCTTCTTCGTCGATCGCGGTCATCATCGCCGGCAGGATGAACACATTACTGCAGGCCGGGCACCGTCCCTGTTTGCCGGCGGCCGACATCGGCACCATCAATTGCTTGCCGCACTGCGGACATTCGACCGGCATTTTCGTCGACGTACTCATGGCAGGGTTTCCTCGGCTGATCTCGGAACTGGTCCGCTGCGAAGAGGTGGGCGATCACAAACTCCTGCTGTTCCGCCGCACATGATACCACCGACCGCGAAAAACTCCAACCTTTGCCGCTCCTGGCGGCGGCGGGTTGTTACCGACCGCAGAACAGTGTCCGTTGTTACGGTTCAGCCCGAGCTGCAGTCATTTCCGACTGCACCTGATCTCGCAGTTCCGCCACACGGCGGGCATTGTTTTGCACGGCCTGAAGCGCGAGATCGGCTCGTCGCCAATGCTCGTCGGGATTGCGTGCAAATGCCATCTTTTCCTGAAAGTTCTGCTCCACCTGGAGCACAATACTCGGCGCGAGCGCGAGATACGTCGCAAGGCATAGCGCGGACAAGACCAGCGACGCGCGCCCGATTTGGCGAGTCCACGCGCCAAGTCCCTCGCGATACGAGCCCGCGCCGGGCGTGCCCGTCTGCCGCGGCC
>JALORD010000109.1 GCA_025459145.1 Pirellulaceae bacterium
GCTTTGGGCGTCGATTGTTCGGCGATTCGCACGGCCAATGTGCGCTGTGACGTACTACCCGGCGATTGGTCAGCGCTCCTCGTAAGAAAGCTACTGCTGATGTCCACGATGCGCGTTGTGCAAGTTTCGAAAGCCGGCGGCTCACTCGAACTGGTCGATCGGCTGATTCCCGAGCCCGCGGAGGGGATCGTACGGATCAAGGTCCAGGCCTGCGGCGTGTGCCACAGTGATTCGATCGTCGTGGAGGGGCACATGCCGGTCGACTATCCCCGCGTCCCCGGTCATGAAGTCGTCGGGGTAATCGACAAGTTGGGTCCCGGCGTGACGACGCTGGCCGTGGGTGAGGCCGTCGGCGTCGGTTGGAACGGCGGCTATTGCGGCACATGCGGGGAGTGCCGGCGGGGCGATTTTTTTGCCTGCGTGACGGGGCAGGTCGCCGGGCTCACGTTCGACGGTGGCTATGGCGAGTACATGCTCGCCCCGGTGAGCGCGGTGGCCCGGATGCCTGCCGGACTATCGCCGGTGGAATCGGCACCGCTTCTGTGTGCGGGCATCACGACGTTCAACGCATTGCGGCATAGTGGCGCGGGTCCAGGGGAGGTGGTCGCGATCCACGGCCTGGGAGGTCTGGGCCACCTGGGCGTGCAGTTCGCCGCAAAAATGGGCTTTCACGCGGTGGTGATCGCGCGCGGGCAGGACAAAGCGCCGCTGGCCAAACAACTGGGGGCGGCGGCCTACATCGACAGCCAGTCTCAGGATCCGGCAGAGGAACTGCAAAAGCTCGGTGGAGCTAAGGCGATTCTGGCGACCGTCACCGTGGCCGAGGCGATGACTGCCGTTCAGCGGGGACTGGCGACGAACGGCTCGCTCTTGGTCGTGGGGGCCGTGCCCAAGCTCGAAATCGATTCGCTTCACCTGCTGATGGGCCGGCGGCGGATACAAGGCTGGTACTCGGGCACGTCGATCGACTCGGAAGACACGCTCGCATTCAGCGCACGGACGGGGGTTGCCTCGATGAACGAAATCTACCCGCTCGAAAGGGCAGCCGAAGCCTACGCGCGGATGATGAGCGGCAACGCGCGGTTTCGGGTGGTGCTGACGATGGAATAAGCGGCGTGGCGGCTAACGTAGCCCCCGTTCTCGCATCCAGCGAACGTACGTCGCGGCGTAGCGGTCGAGGTTGGATTCGTCGCCGCCGCCGCGGATGGGCGAGCACATTTCGTACGTGGCAAGGCCGTTGAAGCCGCCTTCGGTCAGGCCGCGAAAGAAGGCCTCGTAGTCGATTTCGCCCGTGCCGAACGGGACAGCTCGGACGAGGTCCGGCTGTTGCCGCGAGTAGTTCACCAGCGCCGGTTCGTAGCGGAACCGCGGCAGGCGGATGTAGTCGGCATTGGTCGTGATCGCCGTGTGCGGAGCGGCCGCGCGGGCGGCGGCGTAGAGGTCCTCGCCCCGGAGGAACGGCGACCAGGCGTCGAAGCCAAGTTTACAATTCGCCCGGCCGATGTCGGCGAGCATTTCCAGCAGAGCCGTCGTGTGGACGGCCAGATCGTGATGGTTCTGCACGGCGAGCGTCACGCCATCCGCCGCGGCCCGGTCGCACATTTCTTGGAGCGTGCGGACGACGAGCGCCCACTGGGCGTGCGGTGATTGATTGGGCGCTTCATAGGCCGTGAAGACGCGGACGTACTTGGCACCGAGCACCGAGGCGATCCGGGCCAGCGACTCGACATAGCCGATCTGCATTTCGACGTACGGCACTTCCGCCGCACCGGAGGGTGCCAGGTCGACATACGCGGCCACCGCCCCGCAGGCAATGCGATGCTCAGCCAGGACACCCTGCAGCGCGGCAAGCTGCTCGTCGCTACCATCCAGCGGCGCGAGATGCGGCCGCTTCCCCGCCAGCATCACCGCGGAGTAACCCAACTCGGCCGCCTTGGCAATAAACGCCGGCAACTCGAGTCGCGCCTGTCCCCACAGGCCCGCGTAGCTAATCGAGAAGAGGGAGAGTTGCATAGGTTTTGTTGTTGCCCGGCGGGCGGCGTTGTGCAAGATGGATACGACACCAAACGATGTTGCGAGGCTGGCGTGAACGAATCGACGATAGCAGAACACGTGCCTGGCAAAACGGGCCCGCCGCAGAGAAACCGACTTTCGATCGCTCACCTGCTGCTGTCGACGGCGACGACGGCGCTGGCTCTTTCCTTTTGCGAGCCGCCGCGGCCTGCATCAGAGATTGGATTTGCCAGTTTCCTATATACGCCAAGCACGGACGTCGAAGCCGCCAAGGATCGCGAGCGGCAGCGGATTTGGCGAAAGTGGCAAAACAAGTATTGATCTCGTGTCTGCGACAATCTACGGCCTCGCATTGGCCGGCCTGTCGTTCTCGCAGCCGCTGGCCTTCGCCGTCCCGCTGCTCTTTGCGGCGACTGGAATCCGCCGCTACTTTAAGTCCCGGTAGGGAGGTGGTTGCACCGGACGATGCGGGCCATAGTGCCGGACTTGCGGAGGCGGGTGGCGAGTTCCGCGGCGGTCCGAGAGTCGCGAAAGCTGCCGACGTGCCGCCAGCGGGAGGGGGTCGATTCGTCGGGGACTTGAACGCGCAGTTGGCGGGCCATTCCGCCCGGACACGCCACAGCCAGGATTTCAGGAGCCAGGGCTTCGGCAGCTTCGTCGGGCATAGTCAGCATTTGTCTCTCCAAGCGGCCGATAGCAGCCGCGGTTAATCGGCTAGGATCGTCCGAATCGCCAGCCCGGGTTGAGCCGATTCCCCGCCGATCGCCCAACAGTCTTCACCCTGGAATCGACTCCCCACAGCGCTGGCGAGTGGAGTTCTCGCTGCGGGAGGGTTAGATTCGTCGCAGGAGCGCGACCACCCTTCGGCCTCGCGCTCGTGCAATTCGGAGACAAGTCATGCCGATTTCAGGTTCGCCAGTGGGTTGGTTGATTGGCGTTAGCACTGCACATTTGGCGAGTGCAGTTACTGCCGGTCTGTTGGTTCTTCCTTCGCTTGCTAGTGCTCAAATGCCCACGAAATTTGCAGCTGGGTTCGATCGGGGAGGCCAGATGCCGGGCCAGAGCCGGTCGGTGGTGCTGGCCAAGAATGGCATCGTGGCGACAAGCCATCCGCTGGCATCGCAGGCGGGGCTCGATGTGCTCAAGGCGGGGGGCAACGCGGTCGACGCGGCGATCGCGGCCAGTGCGATGCAGTGTGTCGTCGAGCCGATGAGCTGCGGGATCGGCGGTGATCTGTTCGTCATCTACTGGGACGCCAAAACCGAGAAACTCTACGGCCTGAATGCCAGCGGCCGCAGCCCCTACAAGCTGACTCGGCAGGTGTTTCGCGACAAGGGGCTCGCGCAGATCCCTGAGGATGGTCCGCTGAGTTGGTCGGTGCCGGGATGCGTGAGCGGCTGGGAAACGCTGCGAGCAAGGTTCGGTTCGCGGCCGCTGGGCCAGTTGCTACAGGCGGCGATTATGGCGGCGGAAGAGGGAACGCCCGTGCCGGAGGTGATCGCCGGTTACTGGAAGTCGGGCGAGAAGGGGCTCCTGGCGTGGCCCGATTCGGCGGCGGCGTTTCTGGTCGATGGCCAGCGAGCGCCGGCGGAAGGGGAGATTATGAAGCTGCCGCGAATGGCGGCGTCGCTCCGGCTGATTGCCGACGGGGGGCGGGATGCGTTTTATCGCGGCCCGATTGCCCAGGAGATTGTCCGGTTCAGCGAGGCCAGCGGCGGCTACTTTTCGCGGGCCGACTTCGAGGATCACATCGACGAATGGATCGACCCCGTATCGACGAACTACCGCGGATACGACGTCTGGGAACTGCCGCCGAATGGGCAGGGGATCGCGGCGCTCGAGATGCTCAACATACTAGAGCAAACCGACGTAGCGGCGCTCGGCCACAACTCGGCAGAACACTTGCATTTGTTGCTGGAAGCGAAAAAGCTGGCGTTCGCGGACCGGGCTAAGTTCTATGCCGACCCGGCGTTCGGCCAGCAGCCGATTGCGGAGTTGATCTCGAAGCCGTACGCCAAAGCGCAGGCGGCGCGGATCGACCCGTCCCGGGCGGCGGCGGATGTGCCCGCAGGTGATCCGAAGCTGGCTCACGGCGACACCATCTACCTAACGGTGGTCGACAAGGATCGAAATTGTTGCTCGCTGATTCAGAGCAACTATTTTGGATTCGGCTCGAAAGTGGTGCCGGGAAACGTAGGCTTCGTGATTCAAAACCGCGGGGCTCTCTTTGCGCTGGACGAAGTGCACGCCAATCGCCTCGAGCCGCACAAGCGGCCGTTTCACACGATCATTCCGGCCATGGTCACGAAAGGCGGCAAGCCGTGGCTCTGCTTCGGTGTGATGGGAGGCGACATGCAGCCGCAAGGGCACGTGCAGGTGCTGGTGAACCTGATCGACTTTGGGATGAATGTGCAGGCGGCGGGAGACGCGGCCCGCGTGGCGCATACGGGGAGCGCGACGCCGACGGGGTTGCCAGCCAAAGGCGTGGGGACCGTGCAAGTCGAGGCGGGCGTCGCCGACGAGGTGGTCGAGCAGTTGCGGGCCAAAGGGCACAATGTCGTGCGGGCCCGCGGAGCGTACGGCGGTTATCAGGCAGTTTTGATCGACTGGGAGCGCGGCGTGCTCCAGGGAGCGACCGAGTCACGGAAAGATGGCGTAGCTGCCGGGTACTGAAGCCGGGGGTATATTGCCAGCAGAGCGAGCGTGATTGCGGAGAATTTGGCGGACCATGTCGAATCCCATCATCAAGTCAAACGACGCGCGATTTGTCCGGCCGACGCTCGTCGACGACCAGGGCAAGAACCGCTTTGCCGATCCGGACGCACCGGCGGAGGCGGCAGCTGGCGATGCTGTGGAAGGGGGCGGCGTGTTTGCCACAGCGGCGGCCAGCAGCGAACGGCCTTATACGCCGCAGTACGAGACAACTGCCGCGTCGCGAGGCGTGTTGCTGTTGGTGTTAGGGCTCGTGGGGCTGGCGGGAGCGGGGGTGACGTCGTTCTCGCTGTTCACGGTCGTGGGGTGGCTCTTTCCCTTGTGCGGGCTGGGGCCCTCGATGGCGGCGTGGATTCTGGCGTATGGCGACTTACGCGCGATGACCGCCGGCGCGCGCGATGAAGCTGGACGAGGAATTACTACGGTGGCGATGATCGTGGGAATTCTCGGGACCATCGCCTGTGGCGGGACGGTGATCGGGCTGATCTGGCTGGGCGTCGGACTCTTACCGGGAATCTTTTGATGTCGGAGGTGACCAGTCTCGACAATCCGGCGCTGGGCGAACTGTGCGAGCAGCTCGCGCGACTTTCGCCCGGGCTCGATGCGCCGGGGGAGTGGCCCGCCGAGCAACTACAGATGTGCGGCGAGGCGGGGGTCTTTCGCTGGTTTGCGCCGGAGGCCTGGGGAGGCTGGGCATGGAGCGAAGAGCAACTGCTGCGCGGATATATTCGGTTGGCCGAGGCCTGCCTGACGACGACGTTCGTGATCACGCAGCGGATGGGTGCGGTCGGACGAATACTGGCGGGCGACAGCCAATTCGCGCGGGAAACGCTGCTTCCGGATCTGGTGGCGGGGCATACGTTTGCCACAGTCGGCATTTCGCATTTGACGACCAGTCGGCAGCACGAAACAAAGCCTGTACTTCGCGCGGAAGAGACGGCCAATGGGTTTGTCCTTGAAGGCTACTCGCCGTGGGTGACGGGGGCGAGTGCGGCGCAGCATATCGTGCTCGGTGGGACACTGGCGAGTGGCGATCAGATTCTGGTTGCCTTGCCGACGGATCTGCCGGGAGTGAAGATCGAAGCGCCTCCGCCGCTCGTTGCGCTTTCCGCGAGTCAAACCGGGTCGGTCCAGCTGCGGCAAGTACAGGTCGAGCGGCGCTGGCTTTTGGCTGGGCCCACGCCGCAGGTGATGAAACAGGGGGCCGCTCGAACAGGCGGCCTGCAGACATCGGCCCTGGCGGTGGGGCTGGCATCCGCGGCGATTGACTATCTCGAGCGACAGGCCGAGCAGCGGGTAGGATTGGCCTCTCCGGCGGCCGCCCTGGCGGAGGAACGCGACGAATTGACGCGAGACCTGATCGAACACGCTGCGGGGCGGCCCGGCTGCTCGGCGGATGAACTGCGCACGCGGGCGAACAGTCTCGCCCTGCGCAGCACGCAGGCGGCGTTGGTGGCGGCCAAGGGAGCAGGCTACGTGGCTGGGCACGCCGCGGGGCGCTGGTGCCGTGAAGCTCTATTCTTCCTGGTTTGGAGTTGTCCGCAGCCGGTGGCGGAGGCCAATTTGTGCGAACTGGCCGGGCTGGGTTTCGGCGGCGAGCAACAAGCGTAGCGACGGCCCGCCGGCTTGGACAAACGACGCCTGTCGGTAATCATCGAGACTGGGAACGACGAAGCTGGGAACATTGCTCTGTTTTTATCTCCAATACCTCCGAACATGGAACAAACACACGTTGTCTGGCATACGCACTCGGTGAGCCGTGCCGAACGCGAAAAGCTGAATGGCCATCGCGGCTGCGTGGTGTGGTTCACGGGACTGTCGGGGTGCGGCAAGAGTACGATCGCAAATCTGGTCGACCATCAACTCCATGCACGGGGAGTGCACAGTTTTCTACTCGATGGCGATAACGTCCGGCATGGGCTCAATGCTTCGCCTGCCATGTTGGCCAACTATGGCGAAGAGTACGCCCGTCGTTTTGGACTCGGATTTGGACCGGAGGACCGACAGGAGAATATCCGCCGGGTCGGCAGCGTCGCAGAGTTGTTCGCTTCGGCAGGAATCGTGGTCCTGGCGGCATTCGTCAGCCCGTATCGTGCAGATCGCGAGGCAGTGCGGCGATTGGTTGAGTCGCGCGGCGAGCCGGGAGACTTCGTAGAGGTATTTGTCGATGCCCCAATCGAGGTGTGCGAAGCGCGCGATCCCAAAGGACTTTACAAAAAAGCGCGGGCTGGTGATCTAAAGCACTTCACCGGAATCGATGACCCTTACGAAGCACCCTTAATCCCAGACTTACGGCTTGAATCTTCCCAACAAGCCCCGGAGTTGCTAGCGAGACAGGTTCTGTCACACCTCGAGAAATGCGGGAAGATTTGCTGAATTCGGCGTCAGGAACGGGTGTTCGCGTTGACAGTAGGACTTTGAGTCTTAAAGTAGAAGTTCCGCCGGATGAACCAGTGCAAGTGATTAGTCGTAGGGTCTTGCACTGGTACCTGGAGCAATGCCGGCGTCCCGCATCTGCCTGACGCCGGCCAAGGAGGGGGCCGAAAGCATGATTGATCTGTTGCACGCGGATGTGCTCGAACAAGCCAAGGTCCTGAGCCAAGCCCGGCCCAAACCGGCTCGACACGCGGACTCGGCTCGACACCGGGAACTGGCCCATGTGGAAGAGGCCCGCTGTGCTCTCTCCCGCAGCAACATCTACGATCTGCGGATGCTGCATGTGGATGGCGACGGCGACAGCGTCGTGCTCAACGGACTGGTCAGTTCGTTTTATCACAAGCAACTTGCCCAAGAGATCGTGCGTACGGCTGTCGAAGGTTTCGAAGTCGTGAATACGATTCGAGTGGTGTACGGCGTGGATCCGCGTGAGGTGGGATCGGATCGGCCGTAGGTTCTGCTTGGCATTGAGCGCATCGGCATGGCGGCTGTATTCAGCGGGCACAGCATCTAGCGGACGCAGCCGGTCTGTCTCCATCTAGTCGCAGCGTCTGTCGTTGGCTAGTTTGACCAGCCTGAGAACCAATCTCCACTGATCTAACTTCGCCGCACACTGTTGCACTCCCATGGCCATGAAATTTGCAGTCTGCAACGAGACTTTTCAGGATTGGCCCTTCGATAAAGCTTTCGCCCGGGCTGCAGAACTGGGATACACAGGGCTCGAAATTGCCCCATTCACGCTGCATACAAATGCTTACGAAATCTCGGCGGCCGATCGAGCGCGGGTTCGCGAGCAGGCTAAAGACGCGGGACTCGAGATCATTGGCCTGCACTGGCTTTTGGCCAAGACATCGGGCTATTATCTGACGACTCCTGACGAGGCGGTTCGAGCCAAGACGGCTGAATACCTGGCGGAACTCGCCCGCCTATGCCGCGATCTGGGCGGGCATGTGATGGTGCTCGGTTCGCCTGTGCAGCGGAATCTGCTGCCAGGCGTGAGCCACGATCAGGCGATGGAGTTGGCGGCCGATTGCCTGCGGCGGGCGATACCGACACTAGCGGATTGTGCAGTGACCCTGGCGGTGGAACCGCTCGGGCCGAAGGATGGCAACTTCCTGCTGACCGCGGCGCAGGGAGTTCAACTCTGCGAAATGGTCGGCTCGCCAAATTGCCGGCTGCACCTCGATTGCAAGGCGATGGCCAGCGAGGCCAAGTCGATTCCGGAACTCCTACGCGAGAATGCCCCGTGGCTCGCGCACTTTCACGCCAACGACCCGAACATGCGCGGGCCGGGCATGGGCGAACTCGATTTTACGCCAATCTTGCAAACGCTCGTCGACATCGGCTACGACGGCTGGGTGAGCGTCGAAGTGTTCGACTACTCGCCCGGCGTCGATGCTCTCGCCCGCGAAAGTATCGAATATCTCCAGCGGATAGCAGCGAAGATCGGCGCTTAGGAAGCACCGCAGGGCCGCGGGCAGTTACTGCTGCGAGTAGGCTTCGAACGCTTTGGCGACCTGGCCTGATTCTTCGTTGCCGGCGTGAAACAGGACGCGATAGCGAAGCGGAAGCGTTTCTCCCTTTTTCAGGACGTGCGCGGTCTCGACCTTTTCGCCCCGAAAATCGCCCGCGCCAAATGGATTGGCGGCAAAGAGACCGTAGGTCCGCACGTGCCAGTGCGTTGGATAGCCGAAACTCGACGGGTGATTGAGGATGGCAATTCCCAACTGCTCCCCTTCGACCGGGCCGTGGTAGTCGACCCACGAGGCGCGCTGCCCCCAGGCCTTGTCGTCCTCAAAGCCGGTGCTGGTGACGATCTTGCCGCCGAGTTTCCGGTCGGTTCGCATCGACTCAGCAATCCGCAGGCCGAACGAGCCCTCTTTCGTGTCGCCGAACTTGACCTCGTCCGCCTCGGCAGTGAGAGTGATGTCGAAGTCGATCCACCGCTCTTTGTCACTGGCGCCGAACCGCAGCGTGCGGATATCGCTCAGAATTTTTTCGCCATCGGGACTGAGCCAGTCGTTCTTGGTGACAACGGTTCCGGTTGGGCCTCCCTCGGCTTTGACGAGTTCCTTGTGGACGATCTGCCCCTGAACCTTGGCGGTCTCAGCCCAGAAGTCGATGCCGTTGACTTCGCCATGCGTAAACCAGAAAGATCGCTGGTGGGGATGATCGGTCTTCTCGTCGGGATTACCGGTGCGCATCGGCCACGCGCGCGTCATTTCTTTGCCAGTCGGACCGATGATCGGCCACAGGATCGGCTTGACCTTCGACTGAAACAGGTACGTCGTGAACGGTTGGTCACCCACCTTGATTTCGACGCCGCCGTCGACCTTCTCGACCGCGATTTCGGCAGCCGGAGCGATCCTGGACGCGGCTGAGGCGAGAACGAAAGATGCAATCACAAACAATCGCGGCATGGCAGGATTCCTCGGGCAGCAGGAGCGGTATTGGGCGGGCTGGCACGAAGGGGATGGAGTGCGATCGAGCACTTCAGCCGCTTCGCGACCAGCCAGAATCGTAACCGCTCGCCAAAGGGTTTGCCACACTTGGCAGGAGGACTACCGCGCACCTCGCGGCGGTCCCGTTGTCAGTGACGGCTTGCCCCGTACACTGGTCCTGGGTTCCGGAAGAACTCTAGTCGTCAGTCGTCCCCGAGCAGTCCACCACGAGGAGAGACGAGCGTGCGTCCCTACATTCTGTCGGAGGTCACCTACGCTCACACCAAGGCCAACAACTACGAAGTAGCGGTTCTGCCGCTGGGGGCGACGGAACCGCATAACCTGCACCTGCCCTACGGGACCGACATGTTCGAGGGGACACTGGTCGGCGAGCGGATTTGTGCCGAGGCGCACCGCCGCGGAGGCAAGGTGGTGCTCTTGCCGACGATTCCCTACGGCACCGAAACGAATATGCATCGCCTGCCGCTGGCGATCAACGTCGATCCGAGCACGCTGTTTCGTTTTGTGACCGATATCGTCCGTTCGTGCATGCACAGCGGCGTGCGGAAGGTCGTGCTCCTCAACAGCCACGGCGGCAACGACATGAAGCCGCTCCTCCGGGAACTGGCCGACAAACTCGATGGGCACCTGTTCCTGTGCAACTGGTATCTGGTGCTCAAAGACATCTACGGCGATATTTTCGAACACCCGGACGATCACGCGGGCGAGATGGAGACGTCGTTTATCCTCGCGTCGCATCCGCATTTGGTCGCGCGGACTGCCGACGGGAAACTCGCGGCCGACGACGGCGCAACCGCCCTCACGCGGTTCGACGCCATCAACAAGGGCTGGGTCGGCATTACCCGCCCGTGGCATTTGCTCACCACGAATACGGGCTCGGGCTACCCGCACGCCGCGAGTGCCGAGAAGGCCGAGAAGATGCTTGCGGTGCTGGCCGAGCGGCTCGGCAGGTTTTTGGCCGAGCTATCGGCGGCTCCGCTCGACGAGCGGTTTCCGTATTAGCAATTACGGCCGCAGTTTGTCGTCGCGCGAAGCGGTGCTACCGCACGATCGCGTCCGGCACGACGTAGATCGACGTCGATGGGCGACCGGCGACCCAGTCGTACCGATCGTAGCCGTTGCCGACCCACGACGGCGAGTAGACGCCCATCGTCGGAATGGGCGAGACGGTCGGACGGGCATTCGAGAAGCCGTACCACTTCATCGCTGCGAGGCGCATGGCCCGCTGCTCGGCGGCGAACTCGGCCCGTCGGCGAACCGCCTGCTTCGGATCGTCGTGCCGCCGCAGTTCCTGCGAGTAGTACCACATCTCGGGAGTCGTGCTAGGGGGCTGCAGGACCGATTGTCCTTCGGCCCCGATCGCGGGACCGACTGCCGGGGCCTGGGCGGCGGCTAGCGAAACCGTGGAAACGACAATCACGAGCGAAAGGAGCGACGCTTTCATGGCATTCCGGCGGGGAAGAATGGCGGGGCGGAAGCAGGAGCAATCGAGAACGACAGCACAAGGACGCGGCTGGTCGACTTTGGCTCTGCTATGAGTTTCGGCGGCCCGCACGATGGATATTGAGCCTCGTCGGAAGACGAGGCACGGCCCGCGGAGATTGCGGTTCTGGTCAGGCAAACTGTAGCGGTCAGCGAGTCCGTGCGATGGTCCAGCCGCCTGCCCGAGCGGGATCTATCCGACCGACGGCCGTCGCAGATACTGATCCGCCGGTGGACCCTGGTCGATCACCAGGAGGTAAAGGTGCGTCGAAGTCTGCCATCCAGCAATCTGCCGACCGCCGGTAGCACCCGGTACCGTGGTGTATGGGAGCGGACCGACGGGATAACGAGCCTCGGTCGCCACGACGAAGAGCGTGGCCGGTGAGCCTGACACCGCCGACAGGTCATAAGCAACCGCCGCGTCTCCCGCACGTGTCTTGAACGAACGCCATTGCCGCGGAGGCACCACCACTGATGTCGGTCTGGAAAAACCGGCAGGAACCTTCGCGGTCATTTGCCGCCAGGCCAAATTGTCATTGGCCGACGGATCCATCCAGCCGTCGACTTCGACCAGCAAATCCTGCTGACTGACCACGCGAGGCGCTGTTGGGCCCCACGCCAGCGGACCTGCCACCAAAGTGATCGCCACAACTGCGAGCGCGGCTGATCCCGCAGCCGCTAAGCGCCAGAGTACGCC
The DNA here is from genome assembly GCA_025459145.1 of Pirellulaceae bacterium. Taxonomy (GTDB): domain Bacteria; phylum Planctomycetota; class Planctomycetia; order Pirellulales; family Pirellulaceae; genus CAYLLN01. Next base: position 11,803 of record JALORD010000109.1, read on the forward strand.
GCGCCGCGTCGATCGATCCTTGGGGGTAGCTTCAGTCGACAGGGGCGCTTCGGTTGTCGGCGGGAGCGATACGGCGGCCGCGGATGCGGCGGGCTGCGAGGAATCGACGGCCGATTGCACGGAAGCCTTCAGGTACTCGGGGGCCAGTCTCGCCAGCAATCGCTCGGCGAGACCCTTAGGAACTGGCACATCATCGAGCGCCTCGGCTAGCCGGCCATCGAATCGTTGCCCCCGCGCGAGCTCTGCGGCTACCTCGGGATCGCGCTCGGCGGCCTCCGCCAATCGGGCGAACTCCGGGAGCGCAAGATCGGCACTGTCCGGACGACAGGCGTCGATCGCTTCGCGAAGCTCGTTGACGGTCGGGTGTGAGTTCATTGGTTTCCCGTCCAAACGGGAAGTTTCTCGTGGCGGGTGCCGTGCAGGGGAGAATTGCGTGAGACGGTGCCGGGCTCGTGAGGAGAGGTGTCAGTCGAATCGGGCGACATGACTGCGTCGCGGGCCTCCAG
>JALORD010000110.1 GCA_025459145.1 Pirellulaceae bacterium
AGTTGTGGTAGCTGCGTGAGCGGCTCCGCCGCTGTCGCGGACGCGAAAGCCAGCATCGCACCCACCGCGGCTAAGCGGCTCCACGATATGGCGACGTGCCCCATCAACTAACCTCCCGTCCGTTCCGATGCCGGCGACTCCTGGTCGGTCTCTTCGCTGACGTCAAACAGGTCGAGGTAGTTTGTTTGCGTATCGACGGCAACCTTGTACGTCCCGCTCTTGTTGAGGTTCTTCGCGGCGGCATGTTCGGCTCCTTCACCGCGATCGAACTTGACGATGATCGGCTCGGAAGACTCGTGCACTTTGGTCTCCCCCGCCTTCACCGTCACGACCTCGTTGTCGGCCACATAGTTGAAATCGTGATTCCCTTCCCGGTTGTCGATCGTGATGTCAAACTTCGGGCGAACCAGGTCCCAGCGTTCGCTGATGACTCGGAATTCGTACATTCCGCTGGTAAGGCCGTAGCGGGCGATCCCCTGGTTGTTTCCGCGGTCAAACTCGATGGTCCACGATTTGTCGGTCGGCAGCTTTTGCTTCTCCCCCGGCTTAATCACAAAGGGGAATCGTCCGTTGAGGACGTAGTTGAGGTTTGCGCCCGCATCCTGGAGGTGGGAAATCACGATCTCCGCCTTAAGCGACTCGGCTTCCGCCTCGTCGATGTTGGGGAGCGGGCTGCCATGGCCGACCGGCAGTCCCAAGGCGGCCGCCACACTTTCATACCCGACGTAAAGCTCCCCTTGCCCCCCGGTCCCAATCACCACCACCAAGTCGCTGACGAGCAGGCCGGTACCGGCCGCCAACCCCGGATCGAACAGGATCCAGACGACCCCGATGGGGATTGCCGCGATTGGCAGGGTTCCGGCGCGAGCGCGGGGGCGAGCCTGGGCGATGACCAGAAAGGCGTCGCGGACAACAATCAACTGCGCGACCCTCTTGAACGCATCGATCACCTTCGGCGGATAGTCGGTGGAGTTCCCGCGGAGCAACTCCTTGAGGACCGGCTCGATTTCCCGCCAGGGGGCCTTCGCGGACAACATCTCACGCAGCGTGGCCGCTTGCTTCTGAATGGCTTCCACATGGGCTCCGTCGGGAGGGATGCTGCCGAGTGCCACGGTCAGCTGGGCGCTGATGACGTCAGCCAGTTCCCCCGCATATGCCTGAGCTTCGCGGGTGCTGACTTCGGAGATGCGGCCGGCCAGCGGTGACTCCTGTGGCGGGATGTGAACGCGGGACCGGATGACGTTCGGCGTGGGAGTCACCGTGGGAGGGGTGGCGACGCTGGGCTCCGCATACTCGGGGCGGTAGATCGGCCTTCTTCCCGGGATGACCAGTGGGGGGCGGTACGGCTCCTCAGGACGGCGCATGGGGCGATCGGGAACAACCATGGGGGGCTGATAGGTCTCGGACGGGGGACGACGCATCGGCGGCCGTTCTGCCATGCCGCGCGTCAGCCCGCCGACAAAACCTTGCCAGTCGAATCCGCCGCGGCTCGGCTGCCGCACGCTGGGGGTGACCATCGGCGGCAACTCGGCCGCGGCCGGTTCACCGGCGGCCAGTGTGAGCGCGATGCAGACGGACCATCCCCATTTCCGGTTGGTTTGGGTGGCGTTCATGTTCGTTGCTCCTTCGTGCACTGCGCTGGATTCAGGGACGCAGATAGACTGGCGGCGTCGTCAGATCGACAAACACCGGAGTTTGCGTGGTGCCGGGATAATGTTCTTCGACAAAGGCCGGGACTTGTGCCTGGACGTATTCAAAGGCTTCGGGAAGGGTCACCGCCTCCCGAGCGGTACTGATTCTCTCGATCAGGAAGTGGGTCATCACGCTCAAGTCCCCCTCGCGCCGCTCAAACGACACTTGCGTGGCCCGCGATGATGCCAGGACGGCCGCCTCGCGCTGGCCGATGTCCTTGGTGCGCTGCAAGGTGGTGGCGAAGAAGAATTTTCGAAAAGGCGTCTTGTTGTCGCCGGCAGTGATCGCCTTGATCGCCCCCTGCGTCTGTCCGCCGCCATGGCAGGCGTCGATGATCACAATCAGCCGTCGTCCATCCAGGTTCTGCAGCCAGCGGCCAAACGTTTTGTCGAGCAGCATCGTGTGGCGAATGGCGTCGGCCGGCTCGAGTCGGCCGTCGTGCGGCACAAGGTATTCGTCGTAACCGTCGGGCTCGGTGCCATCGACGTTGGAACATCGCCCGCCGTGCCCTGACCAGTAAATGAACACGGTGTCGCCGTGGCTCGTTGCCGCGGGAAGGCTGCGGTTGATGACCGCTTCGATGTTTTGCAGCGTCGCCTTCTCGTTGACCAGCACCACCGATTCATCAAGCCCTCCGAACTGCTTCATTGCGGCGGCAAACGATTGCGCATCGCGGTCCGCCACGTGCAGGGGGCGAATCCCCGGGTCCACGTAGTTTCGCACGCCGATGAACACGCCGACACGCTTAGGTCGCTCGCGCAGCGCTCCGCGGTCTGGCGGCGCGACAGCGGGTATAGGACGGCCAGCCACGACCTCTTCCAGGCGCGGCATATCTTCCAGACTGGGTGGCGGCGACGGCTGGGCTCCGTCGGGAACCGTCATGATCGGCACGTAATGTTCGCTCCATTGGCGGGCGCGCTCGCGGTTCTGCGCGCGCAGCGTCTGTGTATCCTGCAGCGCCGGATCGACGCTCGGATCGCCACCGGTGACTTCGACGAACACGGCCTTCAGCTTCCGCGTGTTCAGCGGCGTCGCATCCCCCTTAATCAGCGTGCCCAGTTCGAGGCTTTCCAGCGGTTTGTCGGTGACGACTGCCTTGAGCACTTCGTTGCCGAATGGCGGGCCGACCCGCAGCCGGAATTTGGCGGACGCATCGGGAATGACGATCGATTCGTTGGCGGGTATAACGTTGTCGCGCTGGATCTGGTTGGGGAACAGACAGGAGATCTGCCTGTTGGCATCGCAGTAGAAGAGGTACAGATGCCCTTTCCGCTCGGAACGGACCGACACCTGGATCGTTTCGCCACCGCGATAAACCCGGTCGGGATGGTCGACGTCAACCCGCACCAGGAACGTCGGGGTGTCGTTGATCTCGGTCAGCGCCGCGGCGCGGGGATCGGCGTTCTCTTGCGCGGCGGCCAGGGATGCCAGGGCCAGTACCGCCGAAGCCAGCAGGCAGGCGGCGCAGTGCTGCCGCCAGCCCCTGTCCTTCTCCAGGTTGTGCGCGATCGCAGACATGATACGACTCACGGCCTTCGGCCGTTCTCCTCCGGAGGCAGCGGGCCGACATAAAAGGCCACTTCGTCCTGAGCATATTCCCCCAGGAAATGCCCCGGTGACGCGTCCCCAAACTCCTCGCCGCCGATAGGCTCGTTCTTGTGATGCTTTCCCAGGATCTTGTGGAACATCTTTCGCTGGCTGGGAGGAATCTGGAAATCGCGCGGTTGGGCAGCCTCTTCCGCGGGAGGCATCAGCCCGCTGATGATCAGCGGCATGCTCGTCACCACCCCCTTAATGCGGTGCGTTCCTGGCGCGCCAAAGGCGCGCCAGGCTCCCCCAGCAGGCAGCGCGAACCGCTCCTGAGCGGCAATCTGGTTGTCGATTCCCCCGTAAGGAAACAGTACCGCCATCCCCCCTTCACTGTTCAGGTAGAACAGATACAGGTAGCCAGCTTTCTCAGACGTGCCGCTGATCGTCAGGCGCTCGTCGGGCGTATAGTGCCCGCCGTCGAACTTGTCCACCGTCACGTCGAGGGTGAAGGCGGACGTACGATTGGTCACGAGGCTCAAAAGTTCGACCGGGCTGAGCACGTACGGCTCACTTGCGTCGGCTTCTGCCGTCGGAGTGGGCAATTCGGGCCACGAGTTGGACGACAGGTGCGTTCCCCCCGACCGACCGGGAATCACGTTAGCGGGCATCGCGATGCGACCCCAGGCCGCTGGTCGAGACGCCGCACTCGTTGCCGGGGGGACGCGGCTGGGGCGCCTCCGCGGTTGGGGGCGTTCCGCAGGCCTGCTGGTTGCGGGGCCTGAGCCGGATGCATCGACGAGCCGCTTGACTGCCGTATAGTTGATCTCGGGATTTTCCGAGCGGGCGGTATGCGGGTACCAGGCAAAATCGGGGTGATTCGTGATGCTCGGCCCAACCCAGCGAGCGCTTCCGGCGACGACCGACCCCTGCTGCAGGCGGAAGATGAAATAGTAGGTCTGCTTGGAAACTTTCACTCCGACGCAATCGGGAGGGACGGCGTCGTCCGCCATCAGCAGGGACATTTCGGCGAAGTACTGGTTGCCGGGACCCGCCGGCCAGTACGCCACGCGATACGCATAGACCGGATAGTTCCAGACCTCCGGCCCTTCTTCGATGTCGAGGATCAGCGGGATCCCCTGACGCTGCAGGTAGAGCTTGAGCACTCGCCAGAGCTGGTCGGGGTAGATGTCATTCGGATCTTCCCCCGCACCGCCGGTGTAGCGAATGCCATAGTGCTGCGCGATGTCGGCCGTATGACAGGCGGTGAGCATCCCTTTCTGATCGCCAATGCCGAAGTAGAGCGGGCGGCGGTCAATGCTCCACGCGCTGCGGAGTCGAACCGGCTCGCGATCCATCACCGCGGCCGACGCCCACGCGTGGCAATAGCCGAACCACTCCGGCACGCGCGACCCGGGCGGATTCTTCTGGTATTCCCAGGCAGCGGCGCGGTGGCCAGTCGCCCGGTCGTACTTCGCCAGCGGTCCGCTGATCAGCAGGCCTTCACCGATCGGCCAATAGGAACCCGACCAGGGAACATAGCGCGCAATCCCCTCGTCTTCGCCGGCCCGCAGTGCCGGGGACTGATAGCCCAGCAGCAGTGCCAGGCTGACGACGACAAGGTGCGTGCGAATCATGGACATTCCTTGGATCCTTAAGGCTGCGTTTTGTCCTTGGATTCCTCCGGATTCTTTGCTGGCTCGACCACGTCCACCAGCCGGGACTCAGCAATGCCGTTATTGCTGTAGACCGGCCACGGCAACCCGGGCTGCCAGAGCTGCCGCACCTGGGAGCTGGCTGCCTTGAGCTGCACTTCCAGGACTGGCTTTTGGATCAGGTCCTTAGAGTACTCCTCGGGGACCAGCCCCTTGATCTTGTCTGCCGGCGGGCGCGTGAGCTGTTGTTCGACCGAGAACGCGAACTCGATGTCGCCGACCCCTTTCTCCTCCGGCGGGGTGCTCGAAGCCGCGTACTCAAAGGTCTGTGACCCTTTCGTCCCGGTCAGAAACAGCGGCAATTCCAACGGTGGCACCGTCAGCGGCGTGAATGCCGGGAAGGGCTGTCCGCTGGCCGAGCGGTAATTCTCGGTGATGGTCCGCAGCCCGCCCGCAACTGGCAGCTGCGTCTGCGCGCGCCGCAAGGTCATCGTCTTCTCGTCGACCCACAGGGTCGTGATCGCCTCTCCTTCGCCATCGAGGCACTTCACCTCCACCTGAAAGCAGTTGCGATCGTCGATCTTCTCGATCTTGCGCACGTCGAACTGCCAGCGGACGGCCTGTTTCGAGTCATCCGGTTGGGGATTGCGCCGTGCCTGGCTCTGGAGGGTGACGGAAGCGATCACCCACCGCTGGCCGACCGTCCACTGCGGCCGGTAGGCCTCCGGCTTCAACTCCTCGTCAGCCGCGGGCGCCGATCGAGCCGCACTGAGGACCACGACCACCAGGACCATTACACGACAGATCCCCTCGATCAGCGCCGAGATCGGAGCTGCCGCCGGGGTCAGTCGCTCGAGGAAACTGCGAAACATGGTCGTAAACTTTCTGCGGTTCGCCTGTGTCGCGGCCAGGCAGTCCTGGCCGCGACCCGCATGCGGACTTTCAACTACCAGCTCGAGTACCGTCGCGGGAAGCTAACCGACGAATCCGCACCATCGGTGGGAAAGTCATCGGGAGGCAGCGGACGGGGATACGGATAGGGATAGGGGTAAGGATATGGGTAATTCTGCTGCGTCGTCGGATACTTCGACGGCGGCGAGTACTTGGCTGGCGGTGAGTACTTGGACGGCGTCTTCCCCTTGGACGGCGGCGGGACCCACTGCTGCTGCTGTTGTTGTTGTCCCTGCGGCGGGTAGTAGGTCGGCGGTGGGTAGGACGGCGGGGTATCAGGGGGCGGCTGCGGCGGCCAATACGGGGGCGGCCCATCGGGCGGTGGCGGCCAATATGGCGGTGGACCGTCGGGCGGTGGTCCGTCCGAAGGTGGACCATCGGGAGGCGGCGTCCCACCGTTGATAGTGCCGCTATCCGGAGGGAGGTTGCCCCAATTGCTTCGCGTGGCGCCGGCCAGCTTGTTGAGGATTCCGGCCACTTCGGCCGCCGGCTGCGCCTGTCCGGTCAAGGCCACCTTGGTGGCTTCCATCTTGTTGCGGATTCGCGCCTGGTACTCCGCGGGCAGGACGGCCATGTGGGGGAGTTCCCGATCAATCTCGGCCAGCGCGGCTGCGTCGCCAGCCACCTGCGCGGCCTCGATGTCGTTGAGGCATCCCTTGTAGAGCGCAAATGCTTCCGCGCTCAGTGCATCGACCGAGACGATTTTGGCCGGATCCTCGGGCGTGGTCTCAGCTAGCGATCTCTGCGCGTCGCTGAGCTGCGCCAAAAGTGCCGCATTGCCGCGTGGCTTGATGGCCGCTTCCAGGCGGCTCAACGTGGCAGCATCTCGCTTGACCGCTGACAGCCGGATGGCAACCTGCAGCAGGGCGTCGGTGCTGATGACCCGATGGGGGCGCTGCAGCACGCGTTCACCTTCGATCAATTCCAGTGCCACGTCGGTCATCAGCGGCGCATCCAGGTCTGCCCAGGCGCTCCCCAGCAAGGCCAGGTCGACATAGCGATCGAAGGCCGGATCGCGCAGCTCGCGGGGCATCTCGCCGGCGGCTGCCAGCGTCCCCAGGATTTTCCTCGTCCTCGTATCGAGAGTTCCAGCGGCCGCATTCTCCTTGTCGGGTTCTGGGATTGCGGGGGATGGCACGCTGGCTGGTGGCGGCGGAGCGGCGGCCGGCTCCTGGGCACTCGCGGTTGGCGGCCAAGCCCCGGATGCCGACAGCAACGCTGCGGCGACGAGGCCGTAAGAAAAACTTCGCATGGTGAAACTCCTTTGCGTTCGAGAAACTTGGTGAAGGATTACCATCGCCCTTCGGGCATGTAGCGCCGCGGGTAGCTGGGCCACCCACCCGACTGCGGCTGGACGTACGGATAGCCGGGATAATACGACGGCTGCTGCGTCGCCGGCGGCGAGAACCTTCCGTTCTGCGGAGGGATCCATTGCTGCTGTTGCAGTTGCCGCGGCGGCGTGGGCGGAATCTTGGAGGGGGGCGGAGGTGGCGTCTCCGGAGGAATCACCGGCGGCATCGGCGGCGTGGGTGGTGTGGGCGGCATCGGGGGAGTCGGCGGCGGCGGGTTGGGAGGCGGAGTGACGGGCGGTGGAGTGACGGGAGGTGGAGGATTCGGAGGGGGAGTAACCGGCGGCGGAGTTGTGTTCGGCGGAGTTGTGCTCGATGGAGGAACGATGATTGTCGGCGGGTGATAGGCCGGAGGGCGGATGACAACCGGCGGACGGAAGATCGGCCGCACGATCGGGATGCGCAAGGTGGGGATCGTCGCTGCTTCACTACCGCCCCCCAGCCATGCGCTCCCCGCCGGCAGCGGCCGTCCCAGCGGATTGCGGGTGGCGCCTGCCAGCTTGTTGAGAACGGCCGCCACCTCCGCGGCCGGCTGTTCCTGACCGGTCAACGCGATCCGGGTCTGGTCCAGCTTGCCGCGGACGTTCGCCTGGTATTCGGCCGGCAACGCGGCCATTTTCGGCAGTTCCTGCTCGATCTCCGCTAGGGCAGAGGGGTCGTTCGTGATCCAGGCAGCCTCAATGTCGTGCAGGCATCCCCGGTAGAAGGCATACGTTTCCCGATTCAGTGCCTCGACGGAGACCAGGTGTGCCGGATCGCGCGGCTGGGTGAGCGCTTCCCTGGCCCCCTTCAGCTGCACCAACAGCGCCTCGCTGCCACGCGGCACGATTGCTTGCTCGAGTCGGTTCAGCGTGGCTTCATCCCGCTGGATCCCCGCCAGGCGGACGGCAATCGCCAGCAGTTCGTCGCTATGAATCACGCGGTGGGGCCGCTGCAGCACCCGTTCCCCTTCGACGAGCTGCAAAGCCACATCGGCCAGCAGACCCGCATCCAGGTCGGCCCAGGCACTTCCCAAGAGCTTGAGATCGACGTAGCGGTCGAATGCCGGGTCCTGCAGATCCGCAGGCATTTCCCCCGCCGCGGCGAGCGTTTTCAAGAGATTCCTGGTGCGGAGATCCTCGGCGGCGGCCGGAATCGATGGATTCGATTCCGGCTCTTGCGCCGTCAGCGACCACGGGACCAGTGCCAGCACGATCACCGGTGTCGTACAAAGGAAAAGTCGTCGTGGCATGGCCGGACTCCTGGGGGAATCAACGAGAAAGTGGAGCGGACGCGGCACCAGCGGAAGCGAAATGCACGCGATCGTCTCCCGAAATGGTGAAGGCCGCCCAGAAATACGGATGGAGCCAGGGTTCGGGCTCGCTGGATGCCCGCAGTCGCGCGAGCAACTGCCGCTGTGCGAGCGCGAGCGCCTGGTGTGCCGGCTTGCCGCGGGCAAGGTGGGCGAACAGGTAGTGCATCAGCTCTGGCCCCGACCGGTCGTAGATATCCCACTGCCCGGCGATGACGGTTCGTCCCCCCGATTGCAGCAAGGCCCGCTGCAAGCCGAACAGGTCGTCGCCGGGAAGCGGAGACTTATCGGCCAGCGCGGTATAGCACGCACTGAGCACGATCAGGTCGCGGCCGACCTGGCTTAAATAAAGCTGAGCGGCGGTCAGGCGGCCGCTGTCGGACCCGCGCGGAAACAGAAACAGCTCACTCGACAACGGCTGGTCGGGCCAATTCTGCCCGTGCGTCCCCACGAGGAGAAATCCCGGCTGCTTGAGCAGGGCCAGCGCGCTGGCGATGTCCGCATCTTCGTCGGTCACGACAATCCGCAACCGCTGCGCGAGGGCGGCCCGCAGCGACGCCAGCTCCTGCGTCACCCCTGGCAGCGGTTGAACGCCGGGGAGCTGTGCGATGCCGATGGCCGCCGCTTCGGTGATTGGCCGGTCGGGTCGCTGCCGCAGGTTATCCCACACGGTCAGCGACGGGGCATAGCACACGTCGCATGCCTCGTCGATCAAAAACCGCGGCCGGATCATCTCCAGCGCCCCGCGCTTGGTCGGATCGGGCTGCGTCACGATTGCCACGAAGGGGAAATAGTGCAGGATGTGATGCGGCACGACGAGCAGCGTCTGGGCTTGGCGAATGTCCGCCATCACCGGCGCGGGCAACAGTCGCCGCGACAGGGCGTGCAGCCGGTCCTGCCACGAGTGATCGAAGCCCAGGCCATCCAACAGCCGCTTTTGCATTTTTGTGGCGTAGCGGTCCATGTCCTCGCGAAGGACGCTGCGCACCTGGCCCACCAGCTCCCGCGCCGCCAGCGGCTGACCGGTTTCATCAATCAGCGGATACACCCGGACCTTGCCGCCGCTGACAACAAACAGCCATGCCCGCTCGCTGGTGAGAAAATACTCGAGTGCCACGACGCCGGCCGGCCACCGGCGGAGGATCTCGTCCAGGTCCGTAGAGCGATCCAGCCCCGCAACGGTGATCTGGCCTTCGGTGGTCAGCAAATCCTGCAGGGCCCGCGCCTTGGCCAACTCGACGTGCCGCAGAGCGTCCACCACTTTCCCCTCGGCAATCAACAGCTCAACCAGCCGTTCATGGACGTGGATGCGCCGGGCGAAGAAGCCGGCCCGCGTGAGGCCGACGCGGTCCGCCGGAAGCTGTTCCCGCAGGAGTTCGGCGAGCAGTTGAGAACGCTCTAAGTGCGCGAGGGCTGCTTGCCGCGTTTGCTGGTCCGCGCTGTGACCCGCGAACTCTGGAGTACGCAGCGTGATGAGTCCCAACAATCGCTCCATCGACTCAATTCCGGCGAGCGAGCCGCTGTCGGTATAACCCGCGATTGCACTCTCGGCATGTTGGCGGCAGCGAATCGCATCTCGCGCACGGAAAGCCAGATGCGCCTGGATCGTCTCGGCGACGGACCGAACGAACCGGTCCTCGGGCGGCACCTCGGCGATTGCGGCGGACGCGAACTCGGCCGCCCTCTGGTTAGCCGCCTGCTCGGCCGCCGTGAGCTGCCGCTCTGCGGGAGCATCGAGTGTGGCGAGGACATCGCCCAGCGTCGCGTAGAGCCGGGCCTGGTTGACGTGCACGGCGGCTCGTTCTGCCGGTCCCAGTTGATCCGCCAGCTCGAAGGCCGCTTCGTAGTGAATACGGGCCTCCTCCCAACTGGCGATGGCGGTCACGAACAGGCGGCGGACGCCAGCTGCCATCTGAAAGGCATGGTTGAAGAGCCGGTCCTGAGTCCGGTTCAAGAGAAAATTAGCGTAGTTGTTGTGGGCCCGGAGGCGGTCGGCAGCCGATCCCTTCGCCAAGCCCGCAATCGCCCGGCGGAAATAAAAGTCGGCGGCCTGCTCCTGTCCGAGGCCGGACTCGGCGTGGATCACCCCGCGGTAGAGATCGGCCAGCGCGCGGCCGCGAGGTTCGGGCAAGTCGGCGGCCACTTGAAGCCGGGCGAGGGCATCGTTCCAGCGCCCGCGAGCGATGAGCCGCCGCGCTTCGTCGATCGCTTCGATGCCGCTCTCGTCGAGCGTATGCGAGGGGGCCGGCTCGTGGCCGGTCTGAATCAGGGCCGCAATGCTTTGCCGCCGCTGCTGCAAATAGGGGGTAAGGTCTTGGGCCTCCAGGGCGTCGAAAATGTCGAGCACATCGGCCAGGTAAGGTTGCGGCTCCCGGGACGCCAGGTACTCGGCAGCCACGAGTGCTTCGAGAGCGCGTGAGCGGCCCTGGGAAAGCTGGCGCCACCTCGTCAGCCAGGAGGTGACTTGCTCACGACGGGCCGCGCCTTCGACATCGAATGTCGCGGCCGGCTGCGACTCGAACTGCAGTGAATATCGTCCCGGGGGCAGTCCCGTCTTCCATGCCGCGGGAACCCCGGCAATGTCCTGCAGGCGGACCACGGACTGGTTGTCGCCAAGCGGGATGCGGAAACTGGTCCCGCCGCCTGTCAGCACCGCCGTGCCGGCCAGTAGAGGACTCGTGCCGTCGCGCGTGCGGCGAAGGGTGAGCTGCGTTCCCAATACCACGCCGCCGTCCGGCGGCGTCAAGAACCCAGTCGCATTCGAGGCCCGCAGCGCCTTGATGACGCTCGGGGAGAGCAGCGGATCGAGTTGGGTCGTCAATTGGGCCATGTTGTCGGCCGAACTAGCGTCGCTTCCCCCCGCGCTGCGCGTGGTTGCGACCAGCCAGACAGGTTCCGGTGGTCGGATGTCCGGCCGCCGCCACGTGCCGCGGAACACCTGCCAGCGCTCGCTTCCGTTGTCGGCCCAGACAACAAGCCCCACCTCACCCGGCGGCAGCCGGAAGGTCGACTCCTGAATCAGCGAGACGGTCGGGCGGAACTCCTCGTCGAAGCGAACGACGACGCCTTCGAGCGTCTGGGCGCGGCAAGTGGAGACCAGCGCCCCCAGGCAAACGACCGTCAAGGCGAAACAGACCGCGATGCCACTGTGTGCCAGCAGTCGCCCGCGGCACAACGCGCCGCCGGCATATCGATGATGCACATGCCGGGACCATTGCAAGCCACAGGCCGCAGCGTCTGTCGTCAGAGCGAAGCCAAGTCTTCCCCGCCACATGGCACGGACCCACGCGAAGTTGCCGGTACGCCGTTTTTTGCGCGCTTGCCTGCTCGCCTATCCGCATCGGATGATCCGCAAACGCCGCGCCGTTGAATCCGGCCCGACTCCCACCTTGCATGCACCACGACCGTCACTTTCAAAAAAGCCTGCATCCCACGCAGAACAGGGAGGGCTCGCACCAAATGGGGCCGCTTTCGAGCACAGGTTCACGCCACACCAACTCGCCCCACGCATCATGAAGATGCGCGTCACCGCTCAACCGTGTGCCATTTTCGCCCACCCGTCTCCGCCATTTTCAACCGCCTTTTTCAATGGTGAACTGAAGAGCATTCGTCCACTTAAAATCGCGAACGTCACGCCCCGAAACCGCGTGAAGGTGAAGAACGCTCGGCACCACTGTGGGCACCTTGGAGTGGGCGGATTGGGGCGAAACACCTGCGCACTAAAAACGAGTGTGGAGCATTGATCTCGAAGGACTGTGAGCCAATTGATGGTCGCTCCGCTCAGCCCGGCAGCTTGTCCTGACTGGCGGCGCGGTTTACAGTCCTGGCTGTTACGAGTCACCGAGGACGACGACATGCGACATTGCTGCTTCTTCGTTTGCTGCCTAGCAGCTTTGCTGGCGAGCGACTCTGGCGCGCTGGCCGACGAACCGGCGCTCCAGCCCTGGTCGGAGAATCCGTGGTACCGGAGCTATCATGGCAAGCCGGTCCTGCTCCTCGGCGGCAGCGACGATGACAACCTGTTCCAGTGGCTGGAATAGGATCTCGTCGCCCAATTGGACAGGCTGGCGGCCGCCGGCGCAAAAGGCCCTCGCCGTGAGCGCTGCGTACCCGGACGATGTCGGTTGACCAGCCGAGGAAGACAGACAACAGCCGACGGATTGAGCCAAAACAACCGAGCCAGCCCAAGGCTCAGGCCTGGCTTCAAATCCCTTCCAGGACGCCCGTGCTATCGCCGAAGCGGTCGAGCTTGACGCCCACTCGCTGCGCCAGTGCCAGGTGCAGGTTACACATCGGCGTTGGGTCAGCTGCCTGAAGCCGTTTACCGGGCTGCAGCGTTCCGCCGCCGCGGCCCGCTAGCAACAGCGGCAAATTGCTGTGCAGGTGCTGATTTCCTTCGCTGATGCACCCGCCGTAGAGCACCATCGCGTTGTCCAGCAGCGTCCCCTCTCCCTCGGGAATGGCCCGCAGCCGCTCTAAGAACCACGCGAACTGTTCTACATAATACCGATCGATGCGGGCGATCTTTTCCAGCGTGGCGGCGTTGTTGCGGTGGTGAGAGAGCTGGTGGTGCGCCTCGGGCACGCCGATGTCGGGAAACGCCCGATTGCTTCCGTCGTTCGCCAGTGTGAACGTGATCATGCGGGTTGAATCGGTTTGAAATGCCAGCGCGATCAGGTCAAACATAACCCGTATGTGCGCCTCATAAGTCTCCGGGATCCCAGTTGGGCGCTTGAAATCGGGCAGAGGCACGGGAGTTTTCTCGGCCTGCTCAATCCGCTTCTCAACATCACGCAGTGAGGTGAGGTACTGGTCGAGCTTGTCGCGGTCGGCTGCGCTTAATCCGCCGGCTAACGACCGTGCGTCGTCGCGAACGAAATCGAGCACGCTCTTGCGCATCTGCTGCCGGGCCTCGGCTCCCCCTTCGCCGCCTTCGGGAGCGCCAAACAGCCGCTCGAAAGCAGCCCGCGGATTCTGCTCGGCCGGCACCGGACGGGTAGGGCTCGCCCAGGAGAGATTGAATTGATACGCACAGCTATAACCGGAGTCGCAGCGGCCAGTGGTTCGCGCACCGTCGGTGCTCAGTTCCAGCGAGGGCAAACGGGTGAATCGACCGATTTGCTGTGCGGCGACCTGGTCGATCGACACGCCGTTGCGAATATCGGACCCGCCGGTCTTCTTGGGACGGACTCCTGTCAAGTAGACTGCCGTCGCGCGCGAATGGTCGCCGCCGCCGTCAGGACCGGGCGTGGCGTTCTCATGATTCAATCCGCTGATGACCGTGAACTCGCTCCGCAGTTTCGCCAACGGCGCGAGAGTCCGCGACAGTTCGTAGTCCTTACCACTACCGGAAACCTGCCACTGCGAGACGTTCACACCGTTAGGGACATAGAGGTAGGCCAGGCGACGCGGAGCGGTCGCCTTTTCTGCAGCCAGGGCGGACGACCGTGTGAGCGACTCCAGCAATGGCAAGCCGAGACAGACGCCGGCGGCCCGCAGCCAGTTACGGCGATTCAAAGGTAATAGTTGGGAGCTCATGGCTGGTCGCGCGCGGTGGTGCCGGTGGGGACTATGGTTGGCGCATTCGCTGGAACGGGACGCTTTCGCAAATGGCCAGTATCAAATCCTGAAAACCCTGGTCCGGTGACTTGTTGCGGTTGACGATTTCGCGGACGGTAAGTTTGTCGTGATAGGTCACTTCCCGTCCGAGTGAATAGGTGAGCAATTGCTCCGTCAGGCTTTTGATGAAGTGGTCCGACTTTTGGCGAACGAGGAATTGGCGCAACTCAGACCAGTCCTGAAACCGCTCGCCGGAGATCAATTGCCCAGTCGTGTCTAACTGGCGGCCCGCCTCAGTAGTGCGCCACCTACCAACGGCGTCGTAGTTCTCCAGGGCAAAGCCCATCGGGTCGAGCAGCGCGTGGCACGATGCGCAAGCCGCGTTGGCGCGGTGCTGCTCCAAGCGCGCTCGAAGCGACAAGCCTTCATTTTCCTGCGCGTCGGGCAGCGGCGGAACATCGCGCGGGGCAGGAGGTGGCTGGGTGCCGAGCAGTTGCTCCAGCAGCCACTTGCCGCGTTTGACCGGCGAGGTGCGGGTGGGATGGGAAGTCAGTGTAAGCACGCTGCCGTGTGTGACGATGCCTCGGCGCGGTGAATCGGCAAGTGAGACGCGGGAAAAGCCTTCGCCGAGCGGAGCGGACACGCCATAGTGCTCTGCTAAGCGAGCGTTGAGGAAGGTGTAGTCGGCGCTGAGGAACTCCACAACTGGTCGGTTTTCCCGGAGGATGTGCTCAAACAGCAGTTCACTTTCGCGGCGCATGTCGGCCGCCAGCGGCGCGTCGAAACCTGGAAATGCCTGGGGGTCGGGGGCGACCTGCTCCATGTCGCGAAGCTGCAGCCACTGGCCCGCAAAGTTTTCCGTAAGCGCCACGCTCTTGGAATCGTGAATCATCCGCTTCACCTGCTCCGCCTGGCGGCTTCGCAATTGGCCGCGCTCGGCGAGAGTCAGCAGCTCCTCGTCGGGCGTGCTGGACCACAGGAAATATGAGAGCCGCGAGGCCAGCGTCAACTCATCGATCAGCAGCGTTCCATTCTGGACTTCGTCCATGGGAACCGGCTGCGGGTGATATAGGAACTTGGGAGAGACAAGCAGGCCTTCCAGTCCCACGCCTGGAATAGCCGTGTGAGCTTTTCGGTTTCATCGGCGGCCAGCGGTCGGCGAAACAAGCGGCGGCCCGATTGCTTCAGGAGTGCCAGGGCTTCCTCGCGCGCCAGTCCATAGTCTGCCGCGAGCGGCCCTTCGATGCTGAACTCATGCAACCAGAAATAGCGCTCGGCGTCCGTCTCGGCATCCTTGTACTCATTGACGAACCACACCTGCCAGTCGTGTTGGCCGGCGGGAAGCTCGCTCGTCGTTTCAATCCACTGCTCGACTTGCGACCCCGCCGTGACGGTGAATGGACCGAGCGTGCGATCGCTCAACCGAACTTCAAATTTCACCTTTTCGTCGCCGACTTGCTGTGCACCGACTTTGAAGCGCACCCGATACTTCCCCGTGGCGGGGAGCAAGACAGGTGCATGGCGATAGCCATTGGAGACAAACCAGGCGCGGCCCGTATCGAGGCTGCTGCGCCCGCTCCCGCCATCCAGGTCTTCACCGCTGAGCCGCAGAATCGGGACACCCGCAGGACGAGACATCTTGACTCGCAGATAGTCGGATGTCTCCGGGGGAATCGGTGTAAAGGGTCCGCTGATCCCCAGGAATTCAACCGCACCAAGCTGCTCTGGTAAGGAAGGTGGATCCACAGGTGGACGCACTTGCAATGCGATTCGATGATCGCCTTCAGGAATCGTTACCAGCGTAAATGCCGTGGCCATCGGCCCCGGCGTCCCTTTCCAATGGGCCGTGGGTGCAAGCGTGGCGATGCGCCGACCATCGCACAACACGTCGATCGGCAGCAGTTTTTCGCCGCTTTTCCCAACGGCCGCGCGGGCCACCACTCGATAGGTCGTTTCGACAGGAAAGCGAACGGTGGTTCCCACCTGATCGGTGGCCGCCTTCAGGCGCAACGCTTTCTCGTGCAGCTCCGGCTCGCCCGCGAATACGGTAAGTTTGTCGCCGGTGAGTTCGACCCCCACGCGCGGCGGCGACCGCAGGCGCGTGACTTCCCCGGCAACCTCGCGCGCCGCTGCCAGGTATTTTTCAAAGTGCAGCGGCGAGATGCTCAGCACATCGGCGATGTTGTCGAAGCCATAGCCGGCGTCATCCGCCGGAAACTGATTGGCCGGTTGCGTTTCGATGCCCAGTACATCGCGGACGCTATTGTTATATTCGGCTCGATTCAGACGCCGCAGAGTGACGCGCCCCGGATCAGGGCGCTGCGGATCGACATAAAAGACAGCCTGATCGATCCAATCGAGGATCTTACGCCGCTCCTGGGCCGAGGGCGCCGGCTCGCCGTGGGGCGGCATGATGTGGTTGACCACGAGCTGCTGCGCCTTGTCCCATGCTTTCTGATCAGCAAGCAAATCGGAATGCCGCGCGTAGCAATCAAACGCCCAGCGCCCTTCGCTCGAGTCAACGGTGTGGCATTCGGCGCAGTATTTCCTCAGCAAAGGCAGCACTTCGCGAGTATAGGCTGCATGCCCAAGCGGCTCGTCGGATTCGCACCTGGCGGACACAAAAGCGAGGAACAGGAGAACTCCCCTCGGCAGCAGGTTTCGAACCCAGGTCATGAACATAAGGGGGCGGCCGGAGTGGACTTTCTCAGTCGATGCGAAGGATTCATCTTCGCGTGCTCAATTCGGCAACGCAACAGGCAAAGCGGGCCCAATGCTGAATCGCGCACTGGGAAACACCCACGCTAAGCCTGTATGACTCGCAAAAGCGCACCAGGGCATTCTCGCACGGGGCGTCTTGCGCTTTCTCCGTCAGGAAGCTTCTCTCACGCCCGCGAAAATCCCGGAATTCCCAGCAACCCACCCTGAGGTTCCGGTGCAAACGCGGCTCGGCAATCTGCACATTTGCGCCGGCAGATACCACTACGCTCGCTTTCGACTTGCCGATCGCGGCAATGCTTTGGCGTCGCAGTGCTGAGACGGACTTGGCAGGGGCGGCAGCGATTCGACGGCAATCGCCTGGACTCCAAGAGCAGGGCGAATTCCTCGCCCGAGAGCGGCCGCCGCACGGGGCGGCGATCGAGTTCGACGTTCATCTTGGAAAGATGCAGCAATGGGTCGTCGTGAACGCGTCGATCGCGGACGAGCCACCGGGTGAACATCTTGATCGCCCGCAAGTAGTGGTTGTTGCTGCCAATGCTCATGCCTTCCTACCGGAAGCCGGCCAGATAGGCTTGGACGCGCCCTGCTGTGAGTTGGTCAATTGGCTGGCACTTGCAAGCCGCTGGAGGGTCGTTTTCAGGTAGTTTTCCGTAGTGCCCTTGTTGCTGAGGTAACTCTCAAAGGCTTTCCGGTGCTCCTGGAGGGGCCGCTTGCGCTGCGCGTCATCGTGGTCGACGATCCCCGCGGCCTCACGTTCCGTTCTGCGGACGATTTCACTGCTTTGAAGTAGACCTGACGCCGACCTCTATGACTTGGATCCGTGGCGTGGCCCGACTATGTGACTCTGGTGTGCGTAAGATTGCTCCCAGGACGGCGCTGCACACGGGGCGTGTCCATACTCTGCGGCAAGATTCGCACCACGATTCGGCTCAATCGATCGAACAGTCGTCGTTCCCCCGCAATTGGCCACCAGTCGTAGAGAAACACTTCGATAGGTCTCCACATTGCAACCCAGCCGACAATCAGCAGACTTTCTCTCAAGAGTGCGCCCAGAGTGCTTTCGCCCCAAAGCCTACCGACCAATTGCCCAATAATCATCAGCGTTGCGAGAAATACAACTCCGATTACCAGGCTGATGCGGCCACGGTGCATGAGCCGCTGTAGATCGCGCTGCAGCAGGTTTGCACGACGCGCAAAGTACATTCGGACTGCTTCTTCAACAGCGCGCTGTTCATCGGCGCCGACCATGGGCTGGTCAAGGTGAATTACCAACTCGTAGTGCAACCGCGGCGGGAGCTCTTTGGCGCTTTCGACGATGAATTCTTCGGCATTACGGTCCAAATCTCGCTCCCGGAAGGGAGAGGGATCGAGGGCCTCGAAAAGCTGCCCCAAATGCCCGAGGCTCAGCGCAATGACGCCGTCGTCCACCTTGTACCTACGATTTGACCGACCGACATCGTGTCTAAATTCAGCAGAACAATCGTAACGCTCGCCAATTCTAACGAGGCTTGGTTGGCTGTGTTTGTCCAGGCGACGGCACGACTTGAATACCGTCGCTTACGTGACGCACTCCCGCGACATTCCTCGCGAGTGAGACAGCCAATTGACTTAAGTAAAACGACGTTAGTTGACCAGAAAGATGAACCGTTGCGGGCCCCGTTGTATTCACCGAAACGCCGCTCAATCGCAAATCGCGGCCAACTGCTTGTCGTACAAGGGAGTCTAGCGATTGGCCACGGAGTGGACGAGGCGCCGTTTTCATTTGGCAAGGGTCCGACTTTGAGTGCGCGATCATTTCGGATGCAACTGGTGATTCGCGGTGCGTTTATTGAATTCTGAGCCACGAAGTAAACCTGGAGGTCGAGCCAGCATGCGAATACGACTCACGATGCCTCCTATCGCCCGCCCGCGGCGGGCCAAGCCGTCGCTTGTCCATCCGGACGTCTGACGAAGCACACGCGGGCATGAGCGGGTTCCTGGGAGATCGAAGCGATCGGCGGTCGGCCATATTTGTGCCGGGCCGTTGCGCGACGGGTGTTCCGCAAATCAACCTTCAACGATCTGCCGTTGGGGCGAGGTAGGGGCCGGCCCGGGAGAGGACGGGGGCAGCTCCGCAATCGCTTTACGAAGTAGATTCACGTGGGCGATGACTGCATGATGTCGCCGTTTCAGCTCTTCGTGGAGTTGCCGGTGCCGTGCGTGGTCGCGGCCCTCCTGGGTATGGGTTCTCGCCATTCCAACCAGCGCGTTCCCTTCCCCTTGATTCTCGTAAGCGGCGATTTCGTGTTCATGCGAGTCGATCGTCGTCTCCTCGAGACGCAGCGACGCCGCATGTTTCCGCAGCTCGGTACCATGGGCTCCGAGCGCCGCCTCGATATCCTGGAGTTCCTTTTGGGCCTGGGCCAGTTCCTGCTGCCAGGCGCGCAGGTCGTCGCGCCACAGGCTGATCTCCTGCGCCCAGAGTCGATGTTCAGAGTGCATATTCGCGTGTATGGCGCTCGTCACAGCAGTTCTCCCTGTCGCGGGTATTGGTCGGTCGGTATTGGGCTATTCTTCCTGGAATCCGGCATGCCGCGCCGAATCCGCCTTCGTTTCAGGAATTTCGGTGAGTGTGGCTTCGGTCAAGAGCAGGACGCTGGCCACCGAGACAGCGTTTTCGAGGGCCAGTCGGACCACTTTCGTCGGGTCGATAATACCGGCTTCGACCAGATCGACGTACTTTCCAGTCGCCGCATCGAGTCCAATGTTTCCGGTGCTGGTCCGCATTTGAGCGACCACGACGCCGCCATCCAGGGCCGAATTCTCAGCGATTTGCCGCGTCGGTACTTCCAGAGCTCGCTTCAGGATGCGAAGTCCCGTTCGTTCGTCGCCGTCGCATTGGCTCTCCTCCCGTTCAAGGACCGCGATCGCTCGTAGCAGCGTCAGTCCTGCGCCCGGAACGATTCCTTCAGCGATTGCCGCCTTGGTCGCACTGATGGCATCATCAAGCGCCTCCTTGCGGCTCTTCATCTCGGCTTCAGACGGAGCGCCGACGCGAATCACGGCCACGCCGCCGGCCAGTTTGGCCAAGCGTTCCTGTAGTTTCTCGCGATCGTATTCCGACGTGGTCTTTTCGAGCACCTTGCGGATTTCCTGGCAGCGGCCGGAAATCGCCTCCTTTTGGCCCGCTCCACCAATGATCGTCGTACTTTCCTTATCAATGACGACTCGACTCGCGTGGCCGAGATCTCCGATCTTGAGGCTTTCCAGCTGCACTCCGAGTTCTTCCGCCACAAACTGCCCGCCGGTGAGGATCGCCATGTCCCCCATGAGCGCCTTTCGGCGGTCTCCATAGCCGGGAGCCTTCACGGCGGCACAAGTGAGTATGCCGCGCAGCTTGTTGACAACGAGTGTCGCGAGCGCCTCCCCTTCAACGTCTTCGGCGATGATCAAGAACGGCTTATGCATTTGGGCGATCTGCTCGAGGAGTGGCAACAGGTCCTTCAAGTTGCCGATCTTTTTCTCGTAGAACAGAATTGCCGGCTCTTCAAGCACAGCCTGCATCTTCTCGCCATCGGTGATGAAATAGGGCGAGAGGTAGCCCCGATCGATCTGCATTCCTTCGACAACTTCGAGCGCGGTCTCAGTCCCCTTGGCCTCTTCGACCGAGACGACCCCCTCGCCGCCGACGCGGTGCATCGCTTCAGCCACTAGTTCTCCGAGGATGGCGTCGTTGTGGGCAGAAATCGTCGCGACTTGGGCCTTCTCCTTGCGACTTGCGACGGGACGCGAAAACGAGCGAATCGCCTCGACCGCTACCTTGACCCCCCGGTCGAGACCCCGTTTCAAGTCGATCGCACTCGCCCCCGCCGCGATGTTTCGTAGGCCATCCGCATAAATTGCATGAGCCAGAATTGTCGCCGTACTGGTCCCGTCCCCCACCGCGTCGCTCGTCCGTTCGGCCGCTTCTCGGATCATCCTGGCTCCGAGGTTCTCGTCGGCGTCCTTGAGTTCAATCTCTTTGGCAATTGTCACACCGTCATTGCAGACGAGTGGCCGACCCCACTTCTTCTCGATCAAAACGCATTTGGAACGAGGCCCAAGCGTCACCCGGACCGCATCGGCCAGTGCGGTTGCCCCGCGGAGAATCTTTTCGCGAGCCTCGGCTCGAAACAGTACATGCTTGGCGGTCATTGTGATTCTCCCGTGGATGACGCTCCGCCATTAGGCCGCAATCTACGTGCCGTTGACTACCTGCAAAGGCATTTGGCCCCCAGGTGCATCTGACGAGGAGCGCGTGAGCGGCATACTGTGCCGAATCGACCGCGCAGCGCGCATGTGATGGCCGATATCGCACAGTCCTGCGCGACCGCAAGCTGCTTCCTGCACTGGACCTCTGTGAGCGGCACGATTCTTCCTCGATCTTGCCGCATTTGGTCGCCGGCCGGCACCTCGGCACTCGCGATTGCCCGTAGCTCTCGGCGCCCTTGGCTCCGGCCGAGGTTGTGCATCGCGATCTCCTTCGTGAGCCCGTGAGTTGAACGTCCATTCGGAGCGACTCCTTTAGCAAACGGAGTGCCGCAACGCGACTGAATGCCATCAAACGGTTGTGACAAAGGGGTCAGACCAGGGGCAGACCACATTGTGTGCATTCCCTTGGGCATCGTGCTGGGAAGCCTGCGTTACGGAGTGCCGGCATCTGCCTCTTTTCGGGTGTCGAATAGCGGCGACTGGTAATCGACGATCGGTCCCGTCCAGGTGGCGGTGCCGACCGGATGGATGATGGGGTCCTGATCGTCCGCGGGAGGCTTTTTTCCCGCGAACTGACAGACGACAGAGCATTTGCGATTCGTCCGGGCGTTTTCGAACTCGTAGATTCCCAGCACGAAGAACGTCTGCTCGTCGCAGGCCGAGAGCGCTTCCCGGTAGCGAACGTGCGTCTCCTCATCGACGAAATTCTGGCCGGCGATCGTGATTTTCGCCTTCAGCGAGCCGGTGTCGCCAGACGACATGGCCTTGTAGGTGGCATTGTGCGGCGCATGGAAGAAGACGACTTTGATTCCCTTGGCCCGGCCCAGCGTGTCGATATCGCCAGTCCACGCTTTCACCGCGGCGGCGATCTCCGCGGGAATCGGCACGACCACCTTGTCAATATTCATCCGCTCCTTGTTCCCCTTCGTCCCGTAGCTGAACTCCGGTTCAGCCTGCAGCGGGACCTCGACGATCCGCCGCGCAGGAGGCTCGTCCGCCCCCATCGCTGTGCTGGCACCCCACAGGGCCAACGATAAGCACGCGAGCGTTATCCACTGTGTCCCACGACCTTGCGATCGCATCGCCGTGTCTCCTTGCGGAAAGGTCGCCCAGGTGGCTCCCGCTGGTGCTGCCAATGAGCGCTGCACCAACGCCTCCACCGCAGCACAAATTGCGGCGGGACGGAGCATTCCATTGGACCTGCGGCTAGGGCTCGTCACAAGCAAAATCCGCAATCACGGCGATGATGGCGGACGCCGCCGATCGCCCGGTCGAATTCAATTCGATACTGCTCGTGGATCTGGTCGAGCTGCAGGCGGCCGAGGCGGCCGAGCCGATCGAAAGGGCCTTCGCCGCCAACCGGATCGACGTCGCCATGGTGGGGAACTGGGAGAGAGTCCGCCAGGAGCTAGGCGTGGTGGGACTGGGCCTCTCGATGCCGAAGAACCCCCATAATTCCCTCGGATTCCTGACCGATGTCCGACCGGAGCCGGTAGGGATCAACCAAGAGCGGCCATCGCTTATCGCAGCGGTTTGCCCGAGCCGCTTAGTGGGACGAGCGTGACGCGCGAGAAGCGATAGCGACAATTATACGCGCCGAGAAACAGGACATTCTCATGCGGCGTTTTCCAGTAGTCGCCGAGGCTAAGCTCTTTCGGATCCCCTTTCCACTCAAGTAGCGGATGGCCGTCGCAGGTCACGGTGACCGCGTCCTTGCGGACTGTGCAAACCAGACAACTGGGCCGATTCTGCTCGAAGATCGTCCGCCGGACCGTCGTGGCGTTCGCGCTGACGTTCTTGCCCCCGACGTTCTCGAGCGCGCTGGCCGGTTCGCCGCCGATGTCGTACGAAGCTAGTGCGAGAAAACGCTGTCTGCCGCAAATCTGGCCGAGGATCAGGCCGTTCGGTTCATCGAGCGGCTCGGCGATGATGGTGAGTTCGTATTCTTCCGGCGGAACATATGGCAGTTCGATCCGAGCGCCGTATTGCTTCGGAGAAGTGAGTCGCCCGTCCTCCAGGGTCCAGTCGCCGGCGACCTGATCCCGCTTCACATCGACGAGCGCCAGCAAATCGATCGC
>JALORD010000539.1 GCA_025459145.1 Pirellulaceae bacterium
CCCGATTGCATGTATTCAGTGCCGCGGGGATTCCAAGTGTAGAGCCAGCTGCGCAGTTCGACGAACTCGCGCCCGACTGCGAGTCGCCGGTCATCGTCGGCAATCGCTTGTTCGGTGCGGGTGGCGGTGGTCTCTACTGTCTCGATGCCAAGCAAAAGTTGACCGAAGTCTGGCGCAGTTCGGACGAGACATTTCGCGAGTATACGTCGCTCATCGCGAGCCCAGACAAGATTCTGGTGACGTCGCTGCAGGGCAAGTTGCTCCTGGTCAGTGCTCGGAATGACAAGTTCGAGAAACTCGGTGAGCTGCAACTGTTCGAGGGCGAGGCCGGTTTGTATTCGCACCCGGCGATCGTGGGCGGCCGCCTGTATGTGCGGGGGTCGAAGGCGCTCGTCTGTCTCGACTTGGACAAGCTGGACTGACGCCAAAGTCGAGTCGCAAACGCCATCAACCGCCTCGACCCTCGCCGCAAGATCTCGCCGTAAACCCTTGTCGCAGAAGGGTTTCGCAATTCCGCGAAAAATTCCGGCCCCGATTTGTCCAGGCCGACGCGTTCGCGGCAATTCTCCAGTAGTGAAGCACGCGGCTGACAAATGGCTCAGCCGCGGTGACCTGTTTCACTCACGCCGCGGCGCCGGTTGGCGGTCGGCCGGGGCGGACAGAATTTTTCCGCCAAACGAAGGAACCCTGACATGAGTTTCCATATTCACCATTACTGCACCCGCGGGAAGGCCCTCTTGGCAGCTTGCTCGCAAGGGCTGGTGGCGGCGGGGCTTGCCGCTCTGCTGGCGATGATTCCGCTGACCGCCGCGCAGGCTCAGATTCCTGCCGGGCCCGGCAATATCGCCACCGCCGAGACGACCGGCGTCACGCTCTACCAGGTGAACGGGCTGAATGGCAAGATCCCGCTCAAGAAGGTCTGGAAGGTACATCCCTCGGGCGATTCGGGGCAGTACGTGCTCGAATTCGCTTCCCCGAACATGAACACCAAGATGAACTTCAAGGCGAAGTTCGCGATGCCCGACGGCATGGTCTTCACGAGCTTTGAAGTCAGCTCGCACAACGGACCGCAGCAGGTGACTACCGCCGGGGCCGACTCGTGGGATGGCCAGACGCTGATCGACGAGGTGACTGTTTCCCCCTGGAACATGAACCGCGTCCTGCAGCAGTGCATCGACCACCTGTCGAACCCCGATGGGACTTTTAAGAACTCGGCGACGTTCGACCTTGTGGCGAGCGAGACGGAGTACGTGCGGGGCAAGGGGATCTGCAAGCATCCAAACGCCCCTCCGGGAGCCGCGTCGAGCTTTAGCGGCAAGGTGAAGCCGAAAACCCGCGTCGAGGCGTACATCGTGAGCGAGGACCGCCGCGGCGCAGACACTCGCGATAGTGCCCGCCTGTCGAGCAGCGGCTCGGCGAGCCGCCCGACTGCCGATCAGCCGACGCGCCGCCCGCTGCCGGGACGTCCGTCGGTTGGCAAACCCGCGACGGATATTCCCGCAACGCGAGTACCAACAACGCGAGTTCCACATACGCAGATTCCCCCGCGCCGTGTTCCCCAGACGAGCTCGGCGATTCCTGCCGCGGGCGGCCGACTGGTTGCTGGAACTCCCCAGTCGTCCTTCGCCAAGGAAAAGTTCCAGCGGACCAAGCCGCATGTGAACGCTTCGAGCTCACTACCCAAGCCCAGCGGCCAGGACCCGAACCGCCCGTCGCGGCCGGCGAACCGGTAACTCGCTCGGCGTCGTGGGGGTGCCGCGGCCGGGCTAGCCTCGATCCGCACCTCACCCCGTCCCCCAAGAATGCCCGCCTCACTGGCGGGCATTCCGCGTTTCTTGCTCTCCCGTCCGCCGCTTCTGGTGCCCTAGCCCAAGCAGTAAGCGAACCGGCAGTTGGCAAAATGCCATGGCAGCCGGCTGGGGCAATCCACCTCCATGACGGCATAACCCGCCACCCAATTCGTTAACGGGCCGACGGCGATGCGGTCGCCCAGGGAGCCCTTGATTGACTGGCGTCCACGGCGATTTCTGAACGACCAGAGAACTGCTGCCAGTTCGGTTTTTCGGCCTGGAGATCCGTAGTTTTCGGCGTTTGGCATCGGCTTTGCGTCAGCAGTTTAAAAGCAGATTAGTTTTCACGCGGTTGGGGGAGCGATAAGCCGCGCTGCGTCACGCTGACGCGGGCGGCTGTTCGCCGATCGGTGTTTTCCTGCGGGAGGCAACGACTTCCACCGACCGAATCTTCAGAAGGAGCAGGCGATGAATTGGGATCAAATTCAAGGCAAATGGACCGAAATGAAGGGCTACGCCAAGGAGAAATGGGGCGACATCACCGACGACGAATTCGACAAGGTCGCCGGCCGCCGCGAACAACTCGCCGGCCTCGTGCAGCAGAAGTACGGCCTGGCGAAAGAAGAAGTCGAGAAGCAAATTCGCGACTTCGAGCGGAGCTGCCACTGCTAGCGGCTTCGAGCGGAGTTGGCTTCGAGCAGGCTGCCGGCAAGCAGCAAGCCGAAGCACGTTTGGACCCACGGAGCCCGGGGTTGCGGAAACACCGCCAACCCCGGTTGCGTTTCGGGAAACTGCCCGGCTCGGAGTATGTGAGTTATACTTGCAGGCGGGCCAGCGGTTTTCGGAGACTGGGATGCCTGGGCGTTCGTTCATTCTGCTTCTGTGCTTTCTGGCGGCGGCGGTCTGCCCGCTGCCGGCGGCCTGCGCGGTTGACCGCGTGACAATCCAGCAGGGGGAGACGAAGAAAACGCTCGCCGGGCGGATCGAGGTCGAAGCGGCCGATGGGGGCGTGCTTCTCTTGACCCCCGACGGCGCGCTGTGGCCGATTCCGCAGGAAGAGATTGTCGCGCGCGAGTCGGACGACGAACCTTTTGAGCCGCTCGCACGCGAGGAACTGGCGGCGCAGCTGCTCGGCGAATTGCCGGCCGGGTTCAAGGTGCATCACACCAAGAACTATCTGATCGCCTACAACACGTCCCCCGAATACGCGCAGTGGGTTGGCTCGCTCTACGAACGGCTGTTCGCCGCGTTCTACAACTACTGGGAGCGGCGGGGGATGACGCTGCATCCGCCCGTGTTTCCGCTGGTGGCGCTCGTCTTCGACAGCAAGGATTCGTACGCGCTCCATGCCCGGGCCGAAGTCGGCGACGCCGCCCGCTCGATGATCGGCTATTACAGCCTGAAGACGAACCGGATGATCTCGTACGATCTGACCGGCGGAGCGGCCGGGATGGCGAAGATTCAGCAGATCCTCTCGCAGCCCGGCGCCGAGCGGACCGTCGCCACGATCGTTCACGAGGCGACGCACCAGATGGCGTTCAACAGCGGCCTGCAGACCCGCTATGCCGATATCCCGTTCTGGGTGAGCGAAGGGGTGGCGATCTACTTCGAGACGCCCGACCTGAAGAGCGCCAAAGGGTGGCGCAATATCGGCGGCGTAAACCGGGTGAACCTGCTCAACTTTCGCAAGTATCTCCGCAACCGGCCCGCGGGGCTCGAGTCGCTCTTGTCCGATGACCAGCGGTTCCGCGACCCGGCGACCGCCACCGATGCCTATGCCGAAGCCTGGGCCCTGACCTACTTCCTG
>JALORD010000111.1 GCA_025459145.1 Pirellulaceae bacterium
GGCAACTGGAATCCGGTCAGCCGGCAGTTCGAAGAGACGGACGTTCTGCCGTCGAGCATGCAGGTTCGCATGGAGTACAACAACTTGCCGTTCTTCTTCGGTCGGGTGCTCGGCAAGGACACGTTCGATCTGGTGGGCGAATCGACCGCCATGTACCAGCCCCGCGACATCATGGTCGTGCTCGACTTTTCGGCATCGATGAACGACGACAGCGAGTTCAGCGCGTTCAGCAAACTGGGACAGACGGAAGTCGAGGCCAACCTGGCCGATATCTACGCCGACCTGGGCTCGCCGACCTACGGCAACATGACGTTTCAGCCGCAGTGGCTGGTGGCCAAGGGAGTGCCGGAGAACACCTCCAATGGCATCCCGCACATCACCACCGAATATCGCTTTTCGTCGGTCTATCTGACCAGCACGGCGAGCATCAGCAGCGTGCGACTGCAATTCTCCAACGGCAGCACGCAGACGTTCTCGCCCAATACGCTGACCGGCACCTTTGCCGGAACTGGCAGCAACGCCGGCCGGCAGATCGTGAAGGTCTGGGTCAAGTCGTGGAATAACTCGACGCTGTTTGGGAGCTACGGTGAGCTATTCGACTTTAACGGTACTGCCTTCAACACCACGGCCAAGAAGGCCCTTGGTCTCAACACGGTTCCCTATCCGTACCCCAGCGGCAGTTGGGACACCTGGATCGACTGGTGCGAATCGTCGAGCAACCAGAACAAGAACGCCGGCTATCGCCACAAGTTCGGCTACATGAACTGGATCGTGTGGATGCTGGAAAGTCGTCCCGGGTACAGCCAGACGCCGGACCTGTGGAAGGTGCGGGCTGAGCCGATCAATGCCCTCAAGTCGTCGGTCGACGTGTTCATGGATTTCGTCGCCTCGGTCGATACGAACGACCAGGTGGGGCTCTCCGTCTACAACGGCTCGAACGGCGAGGGCCTCTTAGAAGTGCCGCTCACCCGGACCTACCAGACGATTGTCGACACGATGACCCAGCGGCAGGCCGGCCACTACCACCAGTACACGAATATTGGCGGCGGTCTCAAGTCGGCCCGGCTGCACATGGATTCGAATGCCCGCGCTAACGCGAAAAAGATGATCGTCCTGATGACCGACGGCGTAGCCAACTGGGTCAACGGCGGCGTCAACGAATCGGGCGCCCGCAACTTCCTGATCCAGGAGGCATATCTCTGTGCCGCCGAATCGCGGAAGTATCCCGTGATGACGATCAGCCTGGGGGCCGGGGCCGACACCGCGCTCATGCAGCAGGTCGCCGATATCACCGGCGGGACGCACTTCAACGTCCCCGGCGGCTCGTCGCAGGACGACTACTACCAGCAGCTCTACGACGTGTTCGAGGCGATCGCCAAAGCCCGGCCGCTGAAGCTGGTGAAGTAGTCGCCGTCTCCCTCGGGAGGCCCGATGCAACACGGCGGCGAGCGCCGTCTCGCCGCCGCCAGTCCTCGAAGCAGGCCGCTCGGAACTTTGCTCGACCAACCTCGCTCCCACCGAGTTCGATCCACCGCAGAGGCGCGGGATGCGTTAGCGCCGCACTTTCCCCGTACCAGGGGCGCCAACGCTCCCTCCCCAAACAGGCCGCCGGGCGAGTTCACCTCGTCCGGCGGCCTTCTCTTTCGTCAATCCATTTGGAGTGGGCCGCAAGCGCCCAAGTGAACCTTCAGCTAGCCGCATTTACGACCCTGTCTCCACGTATCCCTGGACGAGCCCCATGGCCCCGACACGCGAGAAATTCCTGGCCCTCACGTTCCTCACGGTCCTCTTCTTCGCCCTCTCAGCAATCAAAGCCCGCGCCGCGGACCCCAACACCAAGATCCAAGCACCAATGACTAGTGCGGGCACATGTGCAAGCATCCAGGACCAGTGACCAGCGACTGACCTAGCCGTGGCGACTGCCAACGAGCGCCAATAGCGGCCGAAAATAGCTCGCGTAGGTGTGCATCATCCCGGTGGGAATTCGGAGGGCCGTGGGCCGCGGGCCGGCCGCAAGCCACTCACCGCCGATGAGGCGGCAACAGGTCAAAAGCATATTACGAACCTGCTCGCCAGACGTCGTCTTATCCCCTCGCCAGAGCACCTGCGGCGAGTTGCCAGCGGCAAATAGCACTAGCCGCGAGCCAGCGCCCAAGAGCCACAGTTCACTCGCCGTGGCGGAGTGCTCGGCCGCCGCAGGCCACTCGAGTACAACCCCGCCATAGAGCCAGCACCCGGCTTCGCCCGGTTCGAGCAGGTCGAGCGCTGCCCGCGCGACCGTGCCGGAAACCTTCCGCACCGGTGCGTCGGCGGCCAGTCGCTGGGCAAGCTGCGCCGTAAAGTGCTTGTCGAGCAGCCCGCGCATCGACTTCCCTTCGCGGCGGAGGTACGCCGCCACGTCGCACAGAGTATCGTCCGTCGCCGCGTCGCGCGGCGGCGTGCGCGCGTGCAGGCTCGCCAG
The DNA here is from genome assembly GCA_025459145.1 of Pirellulaceae bacterium. GTDB lineage: Bacteria > Planctomycetota > Planctomycetia > Pirellulales > Pirellulaceae > CAYLLN01. The sequence continues at coordinate 2,462 of JALORD010000111.1, forward strand.
ATCGTCGAGGTAGATTCCCACCAGGTCCCCGTCGGGATCGAGGTCGGGATGCTCAAAGAAAAACGGCGGGTTGTCGACGAGCGCCGCCACGACTCCTTTCCGCTCTTCGGCCGGAATCTCGGTCAGCGTGCGGGTCGTTTGCAGGTGCTCAGCCAGATCGCCCGGCTCGAGCTGCTTGGTCGCCACCAAAAAACTCGCCAGCGAGCGGAGCGCGTCGTCCAGTTGCTGCCGCACCGAAAGTGCCGTCGGTGCCATCGCCACCGACATGCGGACCGACAGCCGTTCTTCGGCCCCGCGCTGCCAAGCCTGCACCCGATCGGCTGACTTGCCGTGCACAAACGCGGCCAGGAATTTCTCCAGCCGGCCCCCGATGGCGTGCCGCTCGTCGGTCGTCAGAAACTCAGCTGGCCGGTACTGCTGCGGCCGGACCGATTGATGGCTAGCCAGAGCCCGATAGAGAAAGATCCGGTCGTACTCGCTGCGAAGCTCCAGCGCGCCGATCTCGCGGAGGGCATGCGCCAGGCTGTCTCGAGACAGCGGAAACTGCGCGAGCAATTCGGTGAGCTCGGCGGCATAGATCCAGTTGGCGTCGCGGTGCCGAAAGTCCCCCCCGTAAACGCTGGCCACTTCATAGCCGATGATCCGCACCAGATTGCTCACCAGGGCCAGCGCCTGCCGATTCACCAGGTGCGACACGACCGCCCTGGCCCCCCGCTGGCTGAGCGCACCGACAAACCACCAGGCGCCGAGCGCCAGCGGATTGGCCCCCATCGCAAACCGGCCCAAATAAAACGCCGCGTTGAAATAGGGCCAATAGGGCTCCGACGTCTTATAAAGCTGCCACGCTTTCACGGCGTTTCGCACGTAGCCGTATAGCGTGCTGAGGTTGGCAGTGCGAATGCTCCCCGGCAGTTCGTCGATCACGACCAGGAGCTGCAGGCAGGCCCGCCCCGCCCCGCGGACAATCGGAATCATGCTCGCTTCGAGCAGCGGCTCCTGAATCCCCGGCTGATAGAGCGCGGCCACCTTGTGGACGAGCGCCAGCGCATCGTCCCGGACGGCTGGCAGCTGCAATTGCCCATCAACCGAGTAACGATTGGCCAGAATCCGCTCGTAAAGGGCCAGCGTCTCCGCCTTGAGCAGCCGCTCTAGTTCGCGATCCTTTCGGGCCAGGTCCGCCTGCCAGGGAGCGGGCGCCGTCGGAAAAAAGCCCCCCTGGCGATCCGCGGCCGAGGCCGTCGACAGCTCGATCGGCTGCGGAAACTCCATCCATTCGTGAAACGTGACGAGGCGAGCGGCGAGCACCTGCTCGCGACGAGCGAGCCGTTGGGCCTGCTGCTCCAGTTCCTGCTGCACCGTGCGGCGCAACTCCTCGGCCTGGGCCCGCTCGCTGGCCAGCCGCATTTCGTCGTCGGCCAGCCGGCGGCGAAGGGCCTCGGCTTCCTGCTCGACTTCGGTCAATTGCCGGCGAAAAAAGAAGACGGCCGCCAAAGCCACGGCGCTGCCGGCATAGATCAGCACCTGCCACCAGCCGAGCTGGTTCCGCGTGACAATCGCCGCCACGACACTCGCTGCCGCTCCCAGCGCGACAAGGAGCAGCGGAATTAGGTGCCAGCGGTGCGAAGGCATGAAAGACAACGTTTAGAGTAAAACGAAAAGCGCCCGAGTAGCCGGCGCGCCCCGCAATTGTACTTCGCCTAGGAGGGTCGATTCTCAAAAAGTGGCTGGCACGCCTGGCGGCGAATCCCGGCGCTATCGGCGACGAGAAACTCCTTCGGTCCCCACATTGTCACCCCGGCTTCGCGGCCATCGGGAGTCAAAATGTAGAGCCACAGGTTGAACCGGGGCCGGCCGGCGGCGTCGCACTGGTCGCGCGGCGTGCGATCGGCAATGCGCCGCAGCATTTCGAGCCCCGCTTCGGCCGGCGTCCGCCCGGCACGGAGCATCTCGACCACCGCAAACGACGAGCAGTTGAGCAGATTCGCCTCGCCGTGCCCCAGGCTGCCGCACGATCCCGCGCCGTTGTCGGCAAAGAGCCCCGCCCCCAGGATCGGCGAATCGCCAACCCGTCCGGGAAGCTTGAACGCATGGCCGCTCGTGCTCGTCGAGCAGGCGATATTGCCCGCGTCGTCGCAGGCGGCGACATGCACCGTTCCCACCTTGGCATGCCCGGCCGGGCCGCCGAAGTGCTTCTCGAACCAGGCGGCCACATCGGGATCGACCGAGTCGGCCGCCGGCGTGCGCCAGTCGTCGAGCTCCGAGCGAATGCGTTTCCAGTGCAGCCAGATCCGCCGAGCCTTGTCGGTCAGCAGGTTCTCTTCGGCAAAGCCATTGGCTCGGGCAAACGCTAGGGCCCCTTCGCCCACGAGGAGCACCCGGTTCGTTTGCTCCATCAAGCGCATCGCGACGCGGGCCGGATGGCGTACGTTCCGCAAAGCGGCAACCCCCGCGCCGCGGAGCGTCCGGCCGTCCATCACGGCTGCATCAAGCTCGACGATTCCCGCTTCGTTGGGAATGCCGCCATAGCCGACGCTGTGCTCTTCGGGGTCGTCCTCGACGAGCGTAATTCCCGCGACGACCGCCGCCAGCGGCGGCGTGCCGGACTGCAGCAGCTCCCAGGCCCGCTCGACCGCCGCCAATCCGTTGTGCGAAGCGATGACTTTCATGAAGATGATGTGCGGGTGAAGATTCGCGTCTCAAAAGGTCTCTCATTATGTTCGCCGGACGACTTCTTGCCATCGCCATTGCCCGCGAGGCGAAGGGACCGATGGAGGCGGTCGCGTCGGTCGAGGCCGTGGCCGGCGAAGGACTCCGCGGCGACCGCTACGGGGCAGGCATCGGCGCGGCGCAGTTTCGCGGCCGGCGGAAGCCCGAGAACGAGGTGACGCTAATCGCCGAGGAGGCGATCGCCGCTGCCTGCCAGGAATCGGGCCTGCCGATCGAACACCTCATCACGCGGCGGAACTTGCTCACCACCGGTGTGCCGCTCAACGATCTGGTCGGCAAAACGTTTCGCGTCGGCGAGGTCGAACTGAAAGGTCTCGAACTGTGCCAGCCCTGCGGCTACCTCGAGAAACGGACGTTCCCGTTCATCAAGCAGGCCCTGCACAACCGCGGCGGACTGCGAGCCATGATCGTCCGCGGCGGGCAGATCGCCATCGGCAACGAAATCGCCCCGGTTAACCCCGGCCTCCAGGCCGGCTAGCTCCCTCACGCCTCGCCTCTACTCCGCCTCCGCCTTCGCCTCCTCCCGCAGCTCTTTCGTCACCAGCCGCATTTCCCAACGGCCGACAATGTCCTGCTCGGGGGCGTCCTTCTCGCCGCGAATTGTCTCCAGGGTAAGCGACGCGAGTCTAAAAAGCGCAACAGCCTGGTAAAGAGCGGTCTATCCTTCTCCCCGTGAGCGCACCAGGTCGAGGCTCAGCGCCTCCCATTGCATCGGCTTACGCCTGTGGTCGATGTTCTCCTACCGGCCGCGACATGGCGACGGCAACGATTGCTGCAAAGTCTGGCAGGCCCGTCCGCGCGCCGGTCTGTGGCCCCGGGAGCTCTCCGCTAGAATGATGGTCTGCCAATCGATGTCTACCGGTCCAACCACTTCAGATGCCCCCGCTAGCGGGGATTCTGCGCCAGCCGTGCCCCGGCTGTCGATTACGGCGTCGCGCCGTGATGACGATCGGGAGGCGGATAAGCGGCCGCTTGATTTGCGGCTGATCACCCGGCTGTTCGGGCACATGCGCCCCTATGCGGCCAAGCGAAATTGGCTGCTGGTGATGGTCGCGCTGCGGGCGATTCAGTTGCCGCTGATTGGCTGGACGATCGCCGCAGTCATTAACGGGCCAATCACCGGCTTTCGCGACTATCCGCCCGACCAGCGATTCTGGGCGATCATGGGCGGGGCGCTGGGGCTCTTGCTGCTCGCCGGGACAACGCAGGTCGTGTTTCACTTTCGGCAGCGGCTGGCGCTGGAGCTGGGCGAGGCGGTGATCCACGATCTGCGGCGGGCCATTTTTGCCCATCTGCAGGCGATGCCGCTCAGTTTTTACAACAAGACCAAGATCGGCCGGATCATCAGCCGGGTGACGAGCGACTGCGAGGCGCTGCGGGTCGGCGTGCAGGACGTGCTGTTCGTCAGCCTGGTGGGCATCGGTCAGATGCTGACCGCGGCGACGCTGATGCTGTATTACGACTGGGTGCTGTTTTCGGTTGTCGTGGCGATGAGCCCGGTGCTGTGGCTGCTGAATCGGGCGTTTCGGCGGCAGTTGAGCGTGGCGTATCGCGTGGTGCAGGAAAGCTTCAGCCGGCTGACGTCGACGCTGGCCGAATCGATCAATGGTGTGCGAATGACTCAGGCCTTCGTACGCGAGGAAACGAACGGCCGGCTGTTTCGCGATCTGTTGGCCTGGCACGGCGAGAACGTGATGCAGGCGGTCCGCAAGGAAGGGCAACTCTTGCCGCTTCTGGAACTCAACAGCCAGACGTTCGTCGTGCTGCTCCTCGTAATCGGCGGCTATCGCGTTTTGTACAACGACATGCCCCCGGGCGATGTGATCTTTTTCTTCTTCCTGGCGAACATTTTCTTCAATCCGATTCAGATCCTGGGGAACCAATACAACCAGGCGCTGACGGCGATGGCTGGGGCCGAGCGGGTGTTTGCCCTGCTCGATCGGCCGCCGGAGTGGCAAGACGCGCCGGGGGCGGCCGCGCTGCCGCCGATTGTGGGGCGAGTCGAGTTTGCCGGGGTGACGTTCGGCTACGAGCCCGACCGGATGGTGCTGCACAACATACAGTTTGTCGCCGAGCCAGGGCAAACGATCGCCCTCGTCGGCCGGACCGGGAGCGGCAAAAGCTCGATCGTGAATCTCGTGGCCCGGTTCTACCTGCCACAGCAGGGGCAGGTGCTGATCGATGGCCACGACACGCGGGCCATCACCGGCGATTCGCTCCATCACCAGATGGGAATCGTCCTGCAGCAGAACTTTCTGTTCACCGGATCGATCCGCGAGAACATCCGGGTCGGCCGTCCCGAGGCGACCGACGAGGAAGTGATTGCCGCGGTGCGGAATCTCGATTGCCTCGATTTGCTCGAAGGGCTGCCGCACGGGCTCGATACGGAAGTGGGCGAGCGGGGAGCGTCGCTGTCGCTGGGGCAGCGGCAGCTGGTTTGCTTTGCCCGGGCCATGCTGGCCGATCCGCGGATTATTATCCTGGACGAGGCGACCAGCAGCGTCGACACGCTCACCGAAGTGCGGATTCAGCGGTCGCTGGCCAAACTGCTCGCCGGGCGGACCAGCTTCGTGGTGGCCCACCGGCTCTCGACGATCCGCTCCGCCGACCAGATTCTGGTGCTTGAAGCGGGCCAGCTCGTACAGCGGGGAACCCACGCCGAGCTGATGGCCCGTGGCGGGCTGTATGCGAGCCTCGTGGATCAGTTTGTGCGCGGAGCAGCAGCGTAGGCGGAGGGGCCGAGATCGGAGGAACGCAACCGGCAACTGACCAGTGACAAATGACATCCTCCGTTTATGCTAGAGAGATTGATCCCGCGAAACGACTGACAAGATTCACCCTGGGAATAGAGCTAATGTCATCTCGGAAACAATATCGCCGCGGCTGGTTGCTGCTCCTGGCGGCGGGAGTGTCGGTACTGGCGGGCTGCGATCTAACCGGCAGCTACGCGCAGCGGTACGAAGAGTCGCTGGCCAATGTCGGCAAGCGGGCGGCCACCGAGAAGTTGCTCGCCCCCGCCCCCACGACGATTGCTCCGTCGACGGCCACGATTCGCCTCCCCTCGGCGATCGGCGATCAGCACGCCACGAACCTGCCGGCGGGCGACGCTAACGCCAATCCGCCCTTTGCCAAACTGCCGGGACTTTCGACCACTCTCCAGCGGCTCTTGGCCAACGATGCAACCGCTCCAACGCAATATGTCGCTGCTTACGCTTATCTCGGGGCCGTGCCGATTGGCGAACAGCCGACCGATGCCCTGCTGGCCGATCTGCAGAAGCAGGTGGGCGCGGCCTTCGCTGGAGCAACGTGGCAGGACGCTCAGGTCGGGAACTTGCCGGGAAAGGTGATGGTCGTCAGCGGCCCACAGGTTTTTGCCTCAACCGACCAGCAAGGGACGGCCGGAACGGTCACCGTCGATGGTCGGTTCGAACTTTACTGCTGCACGTCCGGCACGCACACGCTCGTCATCGCCTTTCGCGTGCCCACGGCCGAGGGGAACAAGTGGGACGTTTTGAATGGCACCCAGGCGTCGATCGGTAGCGTGCAGGGAGGCTAGGATCGATTGGCAGGCCGCCCCAAAGGCGCGGCGCAGTGCGAATTCCTTGCCGGCACTACGCCTGATACTTGGCCGTAAAGACGACTGCTTCCAGATTTTCGGCCGCCGCCTCAAAGAAGACCTTAAGGTCCTGCATCTTGAGCCACACCGCCATGAATTCCTTTTCGTTGATCGGGTGCTGATAACTGGCCGGATTGAGCGCCATGAACTTCTGCCGAAAGTCGTCTTCTTCGACTTCGGCCAGAGCATCGGCAATAAAACGGGTCATGTCCGGCCGGATCAGCACAGCCGCGTAGTCAGCCCCCTGGTGCAGTTGCTTGCCCCCCAGGATGGCATGATTCAGCGGGAAGTCGCCGCCGGCCGGGTCGAGTTCCCCTTCGGTCAGGCAGCGATGAATCGGATCCCAGGCGGCCCCCGTGTCGAGCAGCCGGCCGCTCTTTTTCATTTCCGGCGAGTTTTTCAGCTCTTCGAGAAATTGCAGGATCGCTTGATCCTCTTTCAGAGAAAACAGCCGTTTGGCGTGTTCACGACCTAGCGCGATGTGATATCCGCGTCCGACCACCACTGCACCTTCGTCCCTTGTTGTGAGGCTACGACTGAGATTGCGCGACCGCTGCTTACCGGATGATGTGCCGCCCGCCTGAAGTTTGGGTCAGACCGACACCCTGCGGGCCCGCTTCCTGTCCACGATGATGACAAACTCTTGCGTCTAACGCCACAGATCATCGCCAGCAAATGGGTGAGCGGGGCCCAGCAGACGAGGCCGGGGAAGCGCCTTCAGCAGCATTCCCGCCAGCCGGAGATCGTCCTTGGTAGTGATTTTGAGGTTCATTGGCGAGCCGGGAACGAGCGTGACGGGTCGTCCGAGGCGTTCGACGAGTTGTGCGTCGTCGGTGGCCGGCTCTGGCCCGCGGCGGGCATAGGCCTCGACGAGCAGGTCGCGGCGAAACACCTGCGGCGTCTGAGCCTCCCAGAGCCCTTCGCGCGGAATGGTTTTCTCAATCGTCCGGTTTGCAGCGGCGCGTTTGATCGTGCCGACGATCGGCGTCGCCAGGATTGCCGCTCCCGACTTGGCAGCCGCGGCAAAGACCGCGTCGATCCAGGCTTCGGCCAGGCAGGGACGGGCCGCGTCGTGCACGGCGACGAAGTCCACATCTTCCGCGACTCGGGCCAAGGCAGCTGCCACCGAATCGCTCCGCTCCTGGCCGCCGTCGACAATTTCGATTCCCAGGAGGGCCGCGTTGGCGGCAAACTTCGACTCAAATGTCTCGCGGTCTTCGGGCGAAATCACGATCAGCGTTTGCCGCACATCGGGCCGGCTGGTGAACTTCTCGGCGGCGTGCAGCCAGACGGGCCGGCCGTCGAGCGGCGCAAAGGGCTTTTTATAATGCTCGTCCCGAAAGCGGCTACTCTTGCCGGCTGCAGGGAGAATGACGGCAAACGTGGGCACAGGCAAAACCATCCAGCGAGTCAGTCGCACATCCGAGGGAGGCGTACATCGAGTGGTCGTATTCTGGGGGATGCACGGCGTCAACGTCAAGCGAATTTGCCGAGCACTAATCTCTTAAACGGTGTCTCCGGCGGGAAATGCCTGCAACATTGCATTTCCCAGAAGCGCAAAGAAAAACGGGCCCCGGGTGGTTAGCCCCAAGGCCCGCGGAGAGGTTTCGCTACGCGGCTGCGATCCACGAATGGACCGCGTCCGCGACACGCGCACAGCCCATTGCCGATGCAGCGATGTAGAGTCGCCTTTCAGAATCAGGACTCGTCGTTAGACGGGCGTTTCTTCCTCGTTGTCGTAGCACTCGCTGAAGTACTCGAAGTTTTTCACCTTCACTCCCGACGGGAGCGGGTCCGGAATATCGCTGCGGAGCTCATCCTTGCCCGACCCGCCATCGAGATTGGCCTTATCGGCCCAGCTCTCGCAAATTTCCAGGAAGTCATTCCCGGAGCCCATGAGGGCGGTCAGGACGTCGTCGACCTCGCTGTAGCGAATGTAGGCAACGTCGTTGCCCGAACCGGCATCGAGCAGGGCGTCGTCGTGGACGTGCACCCCGTATGCGGACAGATAGTCATTGCCCGAGCCGAGCACCGCTACCAGGTCCTCCGCATCGACGTAATACATGTAAACTTCGTCGTGGCCGCTCCCGGTCGAAACCTTGAGCAGGTTGTCGATATCGCCGCTGACGTCGACGTAGTCGTCGCCCGATCCAGTGTCGATGTCGACATTGTTGCCAACCTCGATTCCATAACCACCCGAAGATGCTTCGCCTTCGGCTTCAGCCATTCCGGCAATCGAACCGGCGATCACCCCGTCGTGGCCGCTACCGGTGCGGACGATCAAATTGTCTTCAATCTGGGATTCCACGACATAGACGTAGTCGTTGTTCTTTCCGGTTCGGATAACTGCGCTTTCGCCGATCTGCGTGCAGTCCACGTAGACGCCGTTCTCGCCGTCCCCCATGTTGACGTCGAGCATCTGGGCGATCTTCGTCTTGTTGATATACAGATAGTCGTGCCCGCTGCCGCCGCGAGCGATGATGTCGTCGCCGACCTTGCTCCCTTCCACCCATAGCGCGTCGTTGCCGCTCCCCAGGTCGGCGTTGATTCGCAGCCCCACTTTGGCCCCCACAGCCGCCGCATCATTGCCGCTGCCCAACTTGATGTTGAGGTGCTTGGGTACCGTCAGACATTCCGGCGCATCCTCGGGCAATTCCAAGTCAGGCAGTTCCAGCCCCTCTTCGTAGGCCAGTTCCTCGAGGAAATCGATGTCGTTGCTGATTCCCAGCACATCGTGCCCGTTCTTCAAGTCGACATCGATATTGTTCGTGACCCCGCTCTTCACGACGGGATCGGTGCCGCCGTTGACTTCCGTGCCGTTGAGACCCACCACCGCGTACTCGCCCGCGTCGAGCTGAACGATCGCGATCTGGTTGCTCGAGTTGTCGCCTCGCACGAGCAGGTTCCCCCCCGAAACGCTGACCGACACGTTGCCGGCCAACATCGCCCGCGTCTCGAGATGTTCGAGTTTCAGCCGCCGCTCTCCTGATTTTTGCCGACCATGCCCCCGCCGTCCCTTGGTCCGAAGCGCCGCCATGATGTGAATCTCCGCAAGAAAAATCTGGAATTGAGAATCGGAACACGCCATACTACCGGCGCATTCCCCCCAATCTATTAGCCGTGGCGGCCGCACTTCTGACAGAAATTCCCAGAACTTTGCAACCCACCAGTCCAATGGGTGTGACAGCAACAATTTATTCAAAAGAACACTGGTCGATCTCGGCGCACTTTCTCGGCGCGCTCGTGCTGCTCGCGTGGGGCACAACGGATCCCCCCCGTGCGTGGTGCGCCGATGAATTGCCAGTTGTCGCAGTCGAGGGACAGCCGCTGGCTGCGAATGTCGGTCGGATCGTCCAGGCGCTGGAACTCCTCGGCCGGCCGCTCGACCGCGAACTCGCCACCGAGATAGC
>JALORD010000540.1 GCA_025459145.1 Pirellulaceae bacterium
CGCGACTACTGCTTCTCGCGGGCTACTGCTCGCGAACCCTTCTTCACAAACCGATCCAGCACGCCGTTGACGAACTGCGGCGATTGCCGGCTGCCGTAGCGTTTGGCGAGTTCCACCGCTTCGTTGATCGCCACCCGCTCGGGCGTCCCGCCGTGCAGCATTTCATAGGCCGCCATCCGCATGATGTTGCGATCGATCACGGCCATTCGTTCGAGCGTCCAGTTGTCGGCTCGCTCGACCAGCAGTTGATCGATCTCCGCGCGGTGCTTGCGAATTCCCGCGAGCAGCGACCGGCCAAACTCGATTTGATCTTTCGACTCGTGCAGCCGGCGAACCAGGAACGCATCGGCCACGTCCGCGCCGCGATCGGGATTCAGATCGTCTTCGTAGAGGATCTGCATCACAATCTCGCGTACTCGGCTGCGGCGGCGACTCACAGTGGCAATATCCGGAAGGCTGGACAAAGCTGGACTTGGGGGAGACACAGGGCCTCCATTCTACGCCCGATTATACCGCTGCCCGCCAATTCTCCGAGGGAGGCACCACTCTCCAGGGGCAGCCGGCCTCTCTGCAAATTCCGCCCGCGAATTCCGCCCTTGAAATTCGTGCCCGCCGCTGGCCCTATTCCTTCACCCGCTTGAACTTCACCAGGAGCAGCGTATTGCTCGCCGGCTCAAAATTCTCCGGACGAACGGTCGGCGTCAGCGAGTAACAGATTTTCAGCTCGTCTCCCTTGACCTCGTACACCGCGAGCAGCGTCTTGCCGTTGTTGTCTCCCTCGGTGGGAAAGATGTCCATCGCCTTGGGATCCTTCTTCGGATCGAGCGAGATCGTTCCCCGTTCGGTCTTGTTGTTGATCTCAATCGTGTACTTATCCCCTTCGTAAGTCACGCGGGCCGAATCGAGCAGCATCTGTTCGATCTTGTTCCCACCCAGATCGGCCTCCGTAGGTTGCCATTTACCGGCGATCGCCTCCAGATCGCTGGGTGGATCAGCGGCCTCCAAATTGCCCAACAACAGACTACAGCACAGCGCGACAATTCCGGCCCACAGGATCCCGCGGTACATCGCCTTTCTCCTACATGAACAAAAGTTCAATCGCCCTCAGGCCTCGCGCTTCAGCCGATCATTTCCACAATGCCGTCACCAGCAAGAACACGAACCAGAGCCCGAACAGGGCGATACTAGCTGTCAGTAGCGGAACATTCTTCGCCGGGGGACGCGCAACGACCCCTGCTTTCGATCCGTCTCGTGGAGCGTCGTTCTTCGAGGAATTCTTCTTGGCCATTGCTTAGTTGTCGCTGGGTGAACCAAATTCGCCCGGTCTCTGCCGGTCACTCCGATAACGCTACTTCAGGTGGTCTTTTTCTTCAGGCAGTTCTCTCTGAACAGGTCTCCAAAACGGCTTGCATTGAGCGCTTGCGCAGGTCCCGTGATCTCGCAGTATTCACTGAACACGATAAAAACGCCTGCAGAATAACGGGTTGCGATCCTAGTGGTCATTCCCGCGGAGGTGAATTCTGAGCGCAAAATTCAGTGTATCAAAATCGAGCGAACACCACCCTTGTGAGCTGGTAATCACTTGCGGATCTGCCGTGATACCGGAACCATCCGTCACCAAAACGGTCCAAAAGCTAACAGCCGGCCCGTACGACTCACAGCACATTCGAAGCGTTTCCGCCCCACCGCGTTCAGCCTTCCGACCTTCGCCCTTCCCTGTTCCGCTTTCCGCTTTAACTCGCCGAGTATACCACGACTTCCCCCGCCCCTCGCCGTCAGTTTTCCACAAGCCTTTGCCCCGCAATACCTTAGGAAGATTATCTTCTAACGCAAATGATATCCAGGTAACTAAGCCCCCATTCTCTCTATCTCCCCTCCGCACCAATGAGCAGCACCGCCGCCGCCTGACCCGTCGACGACTGATTCAGCACGACAGCGGTCGGCTCTTTCATGTCGGCGGAAGCTCTCCGGATCACATCCACCGGACACCTCGGATCGGGCTCCACATAGTTGAGCGTCCGCGGCACCCGGCCGTGAACCAAGGCGAGCACGCTGGCCGCCAGTTCCACCGCCCCGCTCCCCGCCCCCAGATCGCCAAAGAAGCTTTTCGGCGCCGTCACCCGCACATTGCCCAGGACGTCGCGAATCGCCTGCGCCTCGATCCGGTCGTGAACCACGCTCCCTTCGCCATGTGCGTTCACATGCCCCACCTCGCCCGGCTCCAAGCCCCCCGCCGACAGCACTGCCTGAATCGACTGCCGAATCGCCGACCCCGTTCGCGATTGTCCCCGCCGCACGGGCTCAAACCGGCTCGCGCACGCGGCCACGTGGGCGAGAATCGTTGCCCCCCGCCGCTCGGCATGTTCGCGAGCTTCCAGGACGATCGCCCCGGCCCCTTCGCCCGGCACGATCCCGCTCCTTCCTGCATCGAACGGCCGCGACGCCTCGGCCGGATCGCCGCGCCACTGGCTCAAATGTTCCCAGCCGCGAAACGGCAGACAACTCACCGCCGTCGCCGAACCGCTGCCGCCGGCAATCATCACATCCGCGTGTCCCCGCGCGATGACCGCCGCCGCCTCGCCCACCGCCAGCAGGCTCGACGCCCCGCCTTGCACGATCGAGTTATTCGGCCCGCGGGCGTCCTGGGCAATGCTGATATGGCAGGCCGCCATGTTCGGCAGGTACTTGAGCATCCACAGCGGATACAGATCCTTGAAGGCCTGTACCCCCCACCGCTCTGCGTGAAACTCGCCCCCCTCGCTGCAGTGGCGAAAGACTTCCTCGACCTCGTCGATCTCGCCGTAGAGCATCTCGCTCCCCAGGACGACGCCGTACCGCTCAGGGGCAACCGTCCCCTTAGGAAGCCCTGCGTGCTCGACCGCCAGCGACGCCGCCGCGTAGGCCGCCTGAATCTCCAGGCACATCACCTTGATCGTCTTCCGCGGCTGAATGTACAGCTTCGGGTCGAACTCCTTGATCCGGCCGCCATAGCGAAACGGCAGGTCGGTCCCACGAAACTCCGGCAGCCAATCGACTCCGCTCCGCCCCGTGTCGAGTGCCTGCCACAACACGTCCGCACCGATCCCCAGCGGCGAAACCGCTCCCAGGCCGGTAATCACAACGTCGCGCGGTGAGGACATAGAGAGAGGAGCCGGCAGGACGTCCAGCTTGTGGCACAAAGCGAGCAAAAACCCGGCCGATCAGCCGGGAAACACGATCTCACTTCGTCATTGTATCGACTCCCAGCACCCACCCCGATTCCCTCGCCACCCCGGTTTTCCGCCAAACCGGCCAATTCCGGGTCAGGTTCTGCGGCGGACGCCGTGGTTCGAAGCCATGCTTCGGCACCCAACCCAAACTCACACCCCCTCCACGGGGTGACCTGGGCTTGCTAATGAACTGGCTGCCGAAGTCTGGTTCACCGAGCGCGACAGCCGGAACCAGCTCGACTGGCTAGGGAAGCGATATCCGGCGAGGTAGCGCTCGGGTGGCCCGAGTTGGTTTCCAACTCGGGCCTGCAGGAGGCATTTCACAGGAGGTTGCTGCACTGCTTGCAACGTCTCCCAATTCGGAGGCCCTCGCCCCGGT
>JALORD010000112.1 GCA_025459145.1 Pirellulaceae bacterium
ATCGGTCGCCGTCCGCCACGCTTCGACATTCTCGTAGAGCGTCGAGCGGGGGGACTCCAGTCCTTGCAACGACCGGCGATAGGCGTAGTAATCGAATGTCTGCCAGAGCGGCAACACCGACACATCCTCGTGCAGCAGCCGGTGCAACTGTCGGAATCGGCCGCGGGCATCCTGCCAGTTGGTGGTGCGTTCGATTTGCCGCAGCGTGAGCTGAATGAACGCGCTTTGGACCGGCGCGAGCCCCTCCGGCCCAAGCAATCGGCCGGCGTCGACGATCGGCTCCCAGGTGGCCGCCTGTACGTAGATCAGGTCGCAGACGCCTTGATCGTCAAAGGTTCCTGCGGGCAGTTCGGCCAGCTTGCATTGGACGCCGATCTGCTCCCACTGCTTCTTAATGGCGCGGCAGGCGATCCGTGATACTTCATCCGCCGGGTGCCCCAGCACCAGTTCCGAGAGCGTCGGCACGGGCTTTTGCAGCTTCTCATGCGAAGACTTGAGTTCCGCCTGGGCAAGCACGCGCAGCGTCAGCGCGAGCCGCGGGTCATAAGGCAGCGGTTGAATCAATTGATCGTAGGCATAGGCCTGCGACTCGCTGCCGGTGGTGGGGGCCGGAAAGGGTGCGCTGATGACCCGATATCCCGGGAGCGAATTCCCCTTGAGGATTCCCTGTTCGAGGATTAGCGGTCGATTGAGTCCGTAGAGCAGCGCCCGGCGGAACGTGCGGCTGGCCAGAAACGGGTTCCCCTCGCGAAACACGATGATGTGCGTCGTCGGCATTGCCCGCGGCGCGACGGCAATCTGCGGCTCGCTGGCCAATTGCGGCAGATCGCCCGGGAAGACATTGTCCAGCACATCGATTTCGCCGCGCTGCAGAGCCAGGATCGCCCGGGTCGGATCGTCATAAACCCGCTCATCGACCTCCGCCAGCTGTCCCGGCGGCCGCGGGCCGAGGCGGTCGTTGGCGCTATAGCGCGCCAGTGCTTCGTCGCGCGAGAACAGGAAGAAAGGACCGCTCCCCCGCACTCCAGGCTCGCCAACTCCGGCCACCGGATCGTACGAACCTTGCAGCAGCGCAGGGGCCAGGACATGCGGCGCCGCGAGATCGGCGATCACGCGGCGCACATCGACCACCCGCACCCGCGACAGCGAGCGGGCCCAGGCCGGTTGAAAATGAGGATCTTCCGGACTCGCCCACGAAAGCAGGAGCTGCGCCACGTCATAGCCGCTCTTGGGGGCTTCCGGGCGGATATTAAACACCAGTTGCAACCCGTCCACGCTCTGATCGACCGTTCCCAGCGGCGAAATGTACTTTCCCCCTTCGGGACCGGGACCCGCAAATTCGAGGAGCCCCCGTTCGACCAGGCGTCCGGCGCGGCGGGCGGCCGGATTGGCGATGCTGCGCGTGTCCATCGCCAGCGCCGGATGTTCGACGCCGACCCGCACCAGCGGATAGCGGCGGGCCACCTCCGCCTGCAGTTCTGCTCCCCCGGCCACGTCGGGCCAGATTGCCTCCATGGCACCGCAGGCATCGTAGGCCTGCAGAAACTCGCCCGCTTGCAGATGGGCGCGGGCCTGTTCGCGGAGCGTCTCGGCCCGGCCCGACAACTGTCCCCGCAGGCGCACCACGAACGGTTCGTTGTCGGCCTTGTGCTGCCGGGCCAGGCGGCTGAGGAGCGTACGTGCCGAGCGAAAATCTTCCTTGGCCAGATAACCCGCAATCAGTTTGTCCGCAATATTTCCGAGCACGGTCAGTAGCGACGGGGCATTCTCGCTGGCGCGAAACTGTGGGTTCTGGGCGAGCAGTTCTTCGACGATGGCGAGCGCTTCGTCGTACTTCTGCTGGCGGAATGCCGCCCCTGACGAGAGATACAAGTAGGTCTGCTGTCCCTGGGCGAGCCCCGGAGTATTCGGATACCGGTCGAACAGGAAATCGAAGTATTCGTAAGCCGCGTCGAACTTTCCCTCGGCCGCGAGGCGGTTCGCCTCGGCCAGGACCATCTGCTCGAAGAGTTCCAGCCGCGCGATATTGTTCCAGGTAACCTCGTACTCCTGCCCGTCTTCGAGGAGTCGCACCCGCAATTTATCGCTGGGGCGCGGCATCTCGGGAACGAGCCGATCGGGCAAATCAACCGGCCGCAGGAGAAGTACCTTGCTCTCATTCGCCTCGGTGAGCGTCATCCGGTCAAACGGGTCGCGGTCGATCAGCCGCTGGCCCACGTTTTGAGCCCGCACGACAGCGCCCGGCGACAGGGCCGCCAGCGCGCAGGCGGCGCACAACCAGAGCATCCGCAGGCTCGCGGTCGGGCGAGGCAGACTGGGCGAACTCGAGTTGACAAAAAATCCCGACATGAGCTCTCGCAACGGGCGGGCAAAAGGGAACAGCCGTTATTGTGGAATCGGCACGCGAATGACGGCGCCATCGCTGGTCGCCGCGAAGATCTCTTTGCCTACAAAGCAGGCCGCTGCCCCGAGCGGTTCGCCGACACTGCTCGCCGCAGTTTCCCTCCCGTCCGCGGCCGAAAGCAAACTGATCGTGCCGCTTTGAGACAGCACGAGGAGCGCTCCCTGCGGCGAGACGATCGGCGGACCGGCCGGCGCACCGTGCGCAAATGGAGTCTGCCAGCGCAGTTCGTTCCCGCCATCCAGGCAGAGTAGTCCGTCGGTCAGCGAAGCGGCGAAAACCCCCTGCGATGTGGCGACCGGGCCGAACAAGGCCTTACCCGCCAGCGGACGTTCGCCGCGAATTTCGAGCGACTGCGGATCGAGGGCCAGCAGAACCTGCCCCGCTTCACCCTGGGCCAGGGCATAGAGCGTGTCGCCGGCCAGCGCCAAGGGACCAGTCACTTCGAGTTCGAAGTTTCTCTCTGCCGCCGCAGCCAGATGCTTGTCGGGCCGTTCCTTGGCCTCCACGCGATAGACCTTGCGCCGCCCGTCGCCAATCACGAAACCTGCGTTCTCTGCCAGGACCACGGGGTTCGTCCAACGCGGCAGCAGTTCAGGAGTCGTGGCGGGAAACAGCGGGAGCGCGGCCCGCTCCCCGCCGGGACCAACGAGCTCCACGGTGCCGCTGGCCAGCGGTACCACCAGATTGGTCCCCCATGGCGAAACGGGAGCGGAGACCTCGGCTTCCTTGGAGTCGACTCGCGCGATCGCTTGCGGAGCGGTTCCGTCTCCGGCCGGATACGCCACGATCCGGCCGCCGGGACCCGACTCAATCCAGGTGATCCGCCGATTGTCGGGAGAGATCCATAGTTCCGGCCGCGCCCTCCCGCGCCATTCGGCCGGGAGCGGAAATGCCGGTCGATCGACGATTCCCGTTTTTAGCTCTTCACTCGAAATCGGAAACACGCGCCCGCGCTCGGTGATGGCGTCGACCGTCCGTCGCGGGAGCGAGGGCGCAAGGCCGAGGAGCGGTACGGCCAGCTCGGTCGTCCAAATCTTGTCCCCCGTCGCCGCCTGGCACCCTTCGACGATCACTCCCGGGTGGTTCGGCGACTGCCGCACGTGCACGAGCGTATCTCCGCGAAGCACAAGCGGGGCGACGAACGTCGCTTCCTGGTGCCGCGTCCAACCCGATTTGAGCGACTGGACCGCCGCCTGAATCTCGTACATTACGCAGCCTTTGCCCGCCAGCCACAGCCGGTTGGCGTCGGCCGTGTAATAGTTGAAGCTCGGCGTACCTCCCGTCGCAGCGATTCCCGCGAGCGGCCGCACCGGCTGAGCCCGATTCGTCGGAACCACTTCGTAAACCGCCACTTGACCCTGATCGGTGACCAGAATCGCACGGCGTCCCACGACCACCGGCGGGACGACGACGCGCCCCTTCAGGCGGAACGGCTGTCCAATCTTTTGCAGTCGCTTCTGCTCGCCCGCCGGTGCGAGCACATGAACCAGCGTATGGTCGTCTGCAGGACTTTCCGCCACCAGGAGATGTTCAAGGACGGCGGCCGGGGGGACGAGAATCGACCCTGCCCGGTGCCCCAGATAATAGGTTTCGGTGCAGGCCAGCGATTCGCCGCTGAGCACAAACAGCGTCGAATGCTCGCCCAACTGGATAAGCCGTCCCGAAGCTTCATCGACGGCGGCCGGAACCGTGGCCCCTTGCGGCAGTTGCGCAAACCGAACCAGCTGGCCGCTGGCCACATCGAACTGACACACCCGGCCGCTGGCCGTCGTCACTAGAATTCGCTCCCCCGCGACCGTCGGCGAAAAATAGGGCTCGGCCAGAGCCTGTCGCCAGACTACTTGCCCCGTGGCCGCTGCCACGCGCCACAGAAAGTGCTCGCGGGAGTCGGCGAGCAGGGCGTCCGCCGCATCATCGCGCGAGATCGGCTGCGGAGGGATAACGGTTTCGTAGCCGACGTGTCGCCGCCACAGGGCCCGCCCACTGATGGCATCGAGCCCATACACGGATCCCGCCACCGGGACGAAGGCAAACTTGGTCGGCGAGGCCGGTTCGGGCCCGTCGCGCGAGGAGAGTACGAGCCGCGATCCGGGAGCCTGCGGGTCATCGGTCGAGGCCGCGAGCGTTTCTTCCCGGACCTCGACCAACTGGCGTTCCTGTTCTGTTACTGCCTGAATGGCGGCCTGCAGGTCTCCGTTGGCTTCGAGGGCCGGATAGACTTTGAGCAGGTCGGCCCGCACCTGATACGCTTCGGCGGCCTTCTTTGCCTGCGTTTGCTGGGCAATTTGATCGAGCGCCCGGCGGAGCTCTTTGTCCTCTTCGATGCTCCGCCGCGCGAGCTTGAGCTTGTCGTCGATGGCGGCGATCCTCGCCTCGCGCTCTTTTCGAAGCGACGCGGGAATGTAGCTCGGGTTGAGGACCAGTTCCATCGCCTCCATGGCCTGAGTCACAAGCTCTTCCTTTTGCGACCGTTCCTTGGCCTCCACAGCCAGCGTGGCGAACCCGTCGGCGATATCAGGAAGCAGCGTCGAAAGCTCCGGGCGGGCTTCACTGAACTTCTCCTCCGTCGCGATCGCCGGCAGGATCACGTTGGCCGATTGCAGTCCTTGCTTAGGGTTTTTGCCGTCTGCCGAGGCTTGTCGCAGCTTGGCCATGCCGAGCTTAACCCGCGCGTAGCTGACGCTGGGATCGCTGGGATAGCTCGCCAGAAACCCTTCGTAGCCGACCATCGCGCTGGAATACGATCCGGAGCGATATTCTTCGTCGGCCTTGCTCAGCACCTCGGCCGCGGAGCCGCGGGTGAGCGAGTACCAGAGTAGCGCGAAGGCAACCAGCGTCGCCCCTAATACTCCGCCGCCGATCAACAGCAGCGGGGAATCCCAGACGTTGCGCTTTCGCGGGGCAGGCTGCGGTTTGGCGAGCGGATTGTTCGCGGCCAACGGGTCGGCGCTGGCCAGCATCGGATCGGCGAAAAGATCGGCGGATACTGGATTGTTGGCGTCAAATGCCTCCAAACCAACGGCCGAGGCGGCCGACTCAAAACCCGCATCCGGCGCGGTGCGTTCGGGCGGGGGGACATTGCCGCGCCACGGACCTTTGGCGGCAGGGGAGGGGGGCGGAGCATCCTCGACCGCATCGAGATCGACGATCTCGACCGTCGGACCTGGCGGAACGGCAGCGGGCCAGGCGGACTTCGGTTTCGCGGGCTTTTCCGACCGCTCTCGCTTCTCCGGCTTCGCAGGCGCCGGGGCCGCTTCCGCGCGTGGTTCTTTGCCAGGCCGTGAAACTACGGGCTTCGATGGGGGGACATTGCTGACCGGCTTGCTCGCCGGTTTGGCCGGCGGCGGCACCGGCTCCAGCATGACGATGTCATCTTCCACCGAATCCGCCAGACCCAGTCCGTCTTCGTCGGCGAGCGTCAAGTCTTCGACGGCTTTGGGTTTGGGCGTCGGGGGCGACAACTGCAGCGGAGCGGGGGGAGCCGGGCGAGCGTCTTCGCCGGTCCCCAAAGCGTTATCGACCAGTTTTCGCGCCTGAAACGCCGTTAGATGGCCATTGTCGACCAGTACCTTGGCCAAGGCTTCCGGGGTGACGATAAACTTGGACTCCGCCACCTGGCGGCGCAATTCGGCGATGACCTTCGGCTCCAGCAGTGCTTGCTGTTCGGCCAGATCCAGAACTTTCGTCGCCGACATGCCGTGCCTCGTGTCCCTGGACGGTGTTCTCTTCGTGGTGAATCGCTGTGCAGACGCCGGGCTGCCCACACCCTGCTGCTACCCTTCGTCTTCCTCGACCGTGAGCAGCTGCACTTCGTCCATTCCGACGTCGTTCCCGGCGTCGATGGCGGTCACTACCCGCTCGTGCAGCGCCTCGATATTGGCAATTACGAGCAGTTTCGACGGAATGTTCCCCTGGGCGTCCCCCTCGCGGGCCTGCCGCAATTTTACCAGCAGTTCCTGCTCGCTGGGGGCTTCAATCTCGTCGGGCCAGGCAGCAGTGCTGATGTGGTAGGTGTTGTAGGCATCGACGCGAACGACCACATATTCCGGATTGTCCTGAAAATCCTGAACCGATTGGGCCTGCGTGCTCGGTTCGTCGCTCTCAGGTTTGGGGATATTCAGCGACTTCTGCATGGTGAACGACGCCGTGACCATGAAGAAAATGAGCAGCAGGAAGGTCACATCGACCATCGGCGTCATATCCATCTCGGACTCTTGCGATCCGCCCGGGGGACGCAGATTGATTTTACCGCGCGACCGTGTTCCACCCGTCGCCGCCGGCTGAGCGATGTGCGGCGTCGCCCCCGCCATCACGTCTCCCGAGCCCCAGACGACCGGAGGTGCTACATGCGCCGGGTAGTTCTCCCCAGAGTAGCCACCCGCAGTGGGCGGAGCGGGAGGAAGCGGAGCGAGGTCGTCGTTCGAAACCTCCTCGATCAGGTCGAGTGAGAGCGGTTCCGCGGCCTGATCGGCGGCGATTTCATCGGCCGAGACCTCCTCCGAGGGCTCGAGCTCCGGTGCGGCTGTCACGTCCACCAATTCGTCGCAACTCGGACAGCGCAGGCGATGCCCGACCGCCTGATCGAAGACTCGATAGGCGGCGCCGCAGGCCGGGCATTCGAAACGGACAGACACTGCGATCGGCTCCTCGGGGCTGCCTGATTACTGAACTTCGAGGACCGCGACGTACAGCTGTTCGATCTCGGCCTTTCCAGCGGCTTGCGCCACGCGGGCAACATCGCCGTGTTTCACTCCCTTGGCGCCCTTGATCAGCACAAATCGCTTGGGCGGCGAGGCGAGTGCTGACTCTTGTTCGATGTACTCCGTGATCGCGTCTTCCTGAGCCTCCAGGTTTTCGCCCGGCAGCAGATTCGCGGCGTCGGTGTTGTCGCCTTTGTAGATGGCAGCGGTTGTGCCCTCTCCCTTGGCCACCGTGATGATCACCGATTCCTTCATAACGACTGCCCCGCCGTGTTTGGCGATGGGCAGGTCGATCGGCGTGTCGGCTGTCATCTTCGACGTCACGATGAAGAAAATAAGCAGGAGGAATGTGCAATCGATCATCGGCGTGATATCCATCTCCGCTTCTTCGGCCGGAGCGCGGCGCCGGCGAAGCGAGACCTTGCTGGTCGGGCCCATGCTACTTTCCTCTCCGCGGCAGGAAACGCTGACCGACGGCGACGCTGTCGAGGAGACGTGCGAGTCCCGCGCCCACGAGGTCTTCGAGCTTCCGAATGCGGACATTCACAGCCGCGACGCAGATCGTTCCGGGGATGGCGATGGCGAGCCCGATGGCCGTGGTGATAAGCGCGAAGCTGATGTCGCTAGCGAGCTGATCGGGCTTCACGCTCTGGCTGCTCGCCAATTTTGCAAACGCCGCCATCATCCCGAGCACCGTTCCCAAGAGCCCCAGCATCGGCGCGGTCTTGATGACGTTGTTGATCCAGCTCACGCGGTGTTCGAGATCGGCCAGCACGTCGCGCTGAAAGCGATCGACCAGGAGTTCCTGAATCTGTGACACCTCGAGATGCCGATTCGCACAGGCCAGCGCCGCGAGCTGCGGTAAGGCCCGTTGATCGGTTTCACACTCCATGGCCACTGTGTCGAAATCCCCCTTCGAGAGCGAGGCGTCGACGCGGTCCAGAAACTCGTTTTGCTGCTTTTCGCTGCGAAACCGCTTTTGCCGGACCCGCATGAGCACGACGGCGGCACAGTACGCCCCCCACAAGGCGTCAATCGCCAGGGCAACATAGACGCTGTTGCTGATAAAGCTCCAGAAACCGCTCGAAATATTCATCGCGCAACGCTGGCCGTCGGCACCGGCTGATCGAGGAGAGGAACTGCCCGCCGCCCGAGAAGACGGGCGGCTTAACCGCTATTAGCGAGAGTAGTTGGCCGCTGGCATGCCCGCCAGTAGGTTGCCCACACCCCTAGAACGCTCGAACCTAATTGATGTACTGCTGATCGATCACATAAAGTTCGTAGCGACCGGCGGACCCGCGAACTCCGAACACGGTCCGCCGCACATCCTTAATCCGGCGATTTCCCATTTTGGCGTTTTCCAGTTCCAGCAATTTCTGGTACGTCGCGGGACTGTAGAACTGAAACACGACCCGGCCCGACGAATTGATCCCCGCTTTGGCGACCAGTTCGCGGTCTGCCTGGCGCAACTCTCCCGATTGGTGCAGAAACCGCAGCCGCTTCTCGTCCTTAGGCGAACCGACCCGCACCGTGGGCTTGGCGGCCGACAAATTCGACACATACTCCACGTTGGGGTTTCCGCCACCCGCGACGCCGAGTTCCACCTGGAAAAAGTCGAGCTGGCGGGCGTATTCGGCGAGTTGATCGGCTTTCAGGCGAACCTCCCACCGCTCCCAGGCGGGAATGCCGTCGGAGGTTCCCGGCCCTCCCGGCCCTTTGCCGCGGCCATCCCCCTGGCCGTCCCCTTCTCCCTTGCCGAACGATGTCGCACCTTCGAGCGCTTCGAGCGCTTCGGCCTCGGTACTGACGACCTCGGAAATCGCCTGGATCGATTGTTCGATCGGCGGTTCGACCACTTCCTGCAGTTCCTCAGGGCTGGGCTCCTCAAGCTGCTGCTCGCCCGCTGCCATTTCGCCGCTTCCCCCGCCGCCGACATCCTCCAGCATCTTCACGGCTACGGGCGGCTGCACCCAGAACACCTGGCTCGAAAGCCAGACGAGAAACATCATGAAGGTCACAAAACCCAGCACGAGCAACACAGCCACGAGCAGACCCGCGACCTGGTCATAGCGCGAAACGCCCAACTCCTCGCTCGTCCGCGGCAGCGAAGCGCGAGTCGGGGGATGAGAACTGGCCGCCATCAAGCAAACCTCGGTTCGGGGGAGAGGACCGGAAAGGAGCGACGACTGAGCGGCGGTTAATCAAGCAGCTCCGCATCGGGCCGGACCGACAAATACCACGCCTTCCAGGCGTCGCGCGCGGCCTTAACATCCGTGGCCGAAGGTTCCGCGGGCAATCCTACGCCGCCGAACTTCCGGCTGACAAACCGCAGTCCCTTGTCGGCGGCCTGCACGATCCGCACGTCCGGATCGGTCAGGGCATAGAGCAGCACGGGGACGTTGTCGAAATCCCGAACTTTGCCGAGCAATCGGACCGCCACCAGTCGCGATTCGTAAGAGCCGGCGGAAACAATCGCTCGCAGTTTGGTGATTTGCCCCGCTCGTTTCGTCACGTCGCTGTCGAGCGCTAGCGCCCCTCCGGTCGAGGCCAATCGCTGTAAATCGGCGTTTTCCGGATCCTCGATGATCGCGAGTAGTTCGTCGACCGAACCGGCCAGCGGCGACTCGATAATCTTGCCGTCCTTCTCACGCAGGTCGGCCGTATCCGTGGGGAGTCCCATCCCGCCGAGCAGAATTCCTTCGCCCAGCGGTTTGATCTTTTCGATCAACTTCTTCGAACTGCGCAAGAGAAACAGGACCGCGAAGCAGGAGTTGATGATGTCGGACTCTTCGGTCCCACGCCACGAACCATTCGGCTGTTGCTTGGCTCGCAGAATCTCGAACGCGTCGTTGTACCACTTCGGTTCGAGCTCCGAGTTTCCTTCGGCCAGTTCCCGGAACGACATGCATCGTTCGAGACCGTACAGGTAGTAGTAGCCCCATTCATCGGGCAACTTCCCGAGCTTCGCCTCCACGGCGCGATCGCCATCGGCCATCGCCCGCCGCACGACGCCCGCATCGATCACCCGCGACACGCCGTCGCTCTTTTTCTTGGCGGGCTTTTCCTCGACCGATCGTAGCGCCGCGGGGACTGCTCCCCCCGGTTTCGCCTCGGGCGGATTGGTGATTCCTAAGATATCGGCGCAGATGTAGAGCGATCCCAGTCCGGCCACGCCCAGCGAAGGGCGGAGGGGAGTTTGAGCGACCCGGTTGTAATTCCCCGGATCAACCCCCTGGTATCCCCAACTGCCGCCAACATCCTGCGTCCGCAGCAGCCAGCCGCACAGACGTTCGACCCGGTCCTGGGGAACCTTGATCCCGACGGCATTCGCCGTCCAGAGGCCGAGCGCCGCATACTGCGTTTGCGAGGTGTCCCCCGTTTGCATGCCAGCGTAACTCCATGCTCCGCCCGCTTGCTGTACTTTCAGCATTTTTTCCAGGATCTTTTCCACCAGATCGCGATAGCGCAGCGGGTCGGCCGGGTCCGCTTCGCAGAGAAACATGACCGCGATCCCGACGCTGTAGTTGTCGGGAGGCAAGCCAACACCCCCGCCCGAGAATTCCCCATTCGCCAGCTGTTCGCAGGCCTTGAGAGCTTCCTGTACCCGCGCATGCTGGGGATCGCCGCCGTTCTTTAAAATGCACAGCGCAATGAGGCACCGGCCGCCAATCCGCTGGTCGGTCATCTTTTCGAGAAAAGCGACCCCCCGATCGATCACTTCCTTGACTTCGGGGCTTTTCGGATGCGCTGCTTGGGCATCCGCCGCCCAACCGAGCAGCAGCAATATCGCTCCGCTATAAGCGGCAACACGCATCATCATTGCACCTCGCCCCGCTGTCACTCTGTCCCGGCCCCATTCCCCAGCGCGATCCTATCCGCCGCACCGGCGCGGGTCAAGAAAACGCCGCCAATTCTGTCTGATCGTTGCGTTTTGCCACGCTGGACCACTATCGTCGGCGGTCCCAATCCGCCCGCAACCAACGACGCCGCAATTGCGGTCATCGTCCCCAATGGCATAAAATCCGCTTACTCGCCGGATGTCGGTCAACTTTGTATGGGACCGCGCCGCGAGCCTACCTGTCGATTCTAACCTTTCCATTCGAGATCCGAACAGCAATTTTGGCCGCGCGGCGGCCAACTGCTCAAAGATCACCTTTCGCAAGTGGCGGCGATGAATCTCCTGTACGTTGTTGTCCCCTCGGCCGTCATTCTGATCGCTGCCTACCTTACGTACGGCAGAGTTCTGGCCCGATTGTTCGAACTCAATCCAAAGCGCAAGACCCCGGCCTACGAGCTGCAGGACGGGCTGGATTACGAACCCTTGGCCCCCGCCTCCCTGTTTCCCCAGCACTTCTCGGCCATTGCGGCGGCCGGACCGATCGTCGGGCCGATTCTGGCGGGACTTACGTTTGGTTGGCTTCCCGCGCTCATTTGGATTCTGGTAGGCTCCATCCTGATTGGCGGCGTCCACGATTTTACGGCCCTGGTCGCCTCGATTCGCCACAAGGCCCGCTCGATTGCCGAAGTCGTTCGCGACCACATGAGCCGGCGGTCGTATCTGCTTTTCCTCGCGTTTATCTGGATCGCCCTCGTCTACATCATCGTGGCCTTCACCGATATCACGGCGGCCTCGTTCGTGGGAGCTCCGAACCCGGAAACGGGCGATGTCGGCGGCGGCGCGATCGCCACTTCGTCGATCCTGTACTTGATTTTGCCCATCATCATGGGCCTCCTGATTCGTTACGCAAAGCTCCCCCTGTGGGCGGCCACGCTCATCTTCCTGCCGCTTGTCGGACTGGCCATTTGGGTCGGTCAGTTCATGCCGTTCAATGTCCAAGAGCTCCTCGGTTTTCCCGATTCGCCCGTCGGCAAAGCGAATGCTCGCAAGGTGTGGGACGTGGCGTTGCTCGTCTACTGTTTGATCGCAGGAGTGGTACCCGTGTGGCTCCTTTTGCAGCCGCGAGGTCATCTCGGCGGCTTTTTTCTTTATGCGGCCCTCGGCGCAGCGGCGATCGGACTCTCCTTTGGAGGGGCTGTCGCTGTGTATCCGATGTTCCGCGGCTGGGAAG
>JALORD010000113.1 GCA_025459145.1 Pirellulaceae bacterium
GAGCCGCGGCCGATCGAGTCGAAGACCGCGTCGTGCTCGGTTTGGTTGTCGTACTTTTCGAGCCTCGCGAGGACTTTCGAGATCTCGTGGGGCGTATAGCCGCGACCTTTGAGGAACTCGGTCACGGCGCCGTGGTCGGAGGTCAGCGGAGACTGGGAACCGGCGGCGGAATCAGGTGTGTGCGACATGGGTTCTAGGCTGGGCGAGCACCGCAGCGTGCGAGGCGAGACGAGCAACTCGGGGGGACATGAAAGCGGCACGAACCGGCCGCAGGACACACTCCATTATCCCCGCCGCGGACAGAAAACGCACGCGAAACGCAGCCCTGGAGAGCCGAGAAATCACCAGCCGTCGCCGCTTGAGTCCGGTTATGCGGGCTCGCTGCCGCCCGCGCGGGGGCTGGCAACTGCTCTACGATGCAAATGTCCCTTTGGCGATGCCTCCTCCGACGCCCCGAGTGAACTACCGATGCCCCGCAATTCCGCCCGCCGCCAGACCGCTAGCCAGCATCAGCCGGCCAGCCAGCAAGGTATCCGCAACCTGATCCTGATCCTCGGCGACCAACTGAATCGCGATTCGGCAGCGTTTGACGGCTTCGACCCCGCCGTCGATCGCATCCTGATGGCCGAGGTCGCGGAAGAATCGCGGCATGTCTGGTCGTCACAGCCGCGGACGCTGATGTTCCTGGCGGCGATGCGGCACTTTGCCGCGGCTCTGCAGAGCGAAGACTTTCCCATCGAGTACCGCGACCTGGAAGCGGCGGACAATCGCGGTTCGTTGGCCGGGGAACTGGCCCGTGCGGCGGAAGCCTGGCGGCCTGTCAAAGTCATCGTCGTCCAGCCAGGGGATTATCGTGTCCGCGAGTCGCTCGCCGCCGCGGCCCACCAGCTAAACGTTCCGCTCGAAGTGCGTCCCGATCGGCATTTCCTCTGCACACCCGCCGAGTTCGCCGACCACGCCGCCGGGCGGAAGCAACTGCGCATGGAGTACTTCTATCGCGAGATGCGGCGGCGGCACGGAATCCTGATGGAGGATGGCGAGCCGATCGGCGGCGCGTGGAACTACGATGCCGACAATCGACAGCCGTTACCCAAGGCGGGACCGGCGACGCTTTTCCCGCCGCGGCGCTTTCCGCCGGACAAGCTCACACGCGAGGCCCAGGGCGTAGTCGCGCGGCACTTTGCCAGCCATCCGGGCTCCACAGATTCGTTCGACTGGCCGGTGACGCCCGCCGAAGCTCAGGAGGCTCTGGCCGACTTTGTCGAGCATCGGCTGCCGAGCTTCGGCCCGTATCAGGACGCCATGTGGACCGGCCAGCCGTGGCTCTATCACTCCCGGCTGTCGGCGGCGATGAACCTCAAACTGCTCGACCCGCGCGAAGTGATCGCGGCCGCGGAGGATGCCTACCGAGCCGGCCATGTGCCACTCGCCAGTGCCGAAGGGTTCATCCGGCAGATTCTCGGCTGGCGCGAATATGTCCGTGGGATTTACTGGCACCTGATGCCGGACTACGCCGAGCGGAACTATCTCGGAGCAAGCGGCTCGCTCCCCGAGTTTTATTGGACGGGCGATACCGAAATGCGCTGCCTGGCCGCGGCGATCGGCCAGACGCTCCAGCACGGCTACGCCCATCACATCCAGCGGCTGATGATCACCGGTCTCTATGCACTGCTGCTGGGAGTCGAGCCGCGGCAGGTCCACGCCTGGTATCTGGCCGTATATGTCGACGCAGTCGAGTGGGTCGAACTGCCGAATACTCTCGGGATGTCGCAGTACGCCGATGGGGGCATGATGGCGAGTAAGCCCTACATCGCCAGCGGCAAGTACATCCAGCGAATGAGCAACTACTGCCGCGGCTGCCGATTCGATCCAGCACAGGCGACGGGAACCAATGCCTGTCCCTTCACGACGCTCTACTGGGACTTCCTCCGCCGGCACCGCCAGCTTCTGGCAGGCAACCCGCGGATGTCAATGCAGCTCAAAAACGAGTCGCGGCTGTCGGCCAGCGAGCGAAAAGCGATTGAGCAACACGCCGAGGCCTTGCGGGCCGGAAGTCGGAATTCGGAGATCGGCAGCCGTGAACTCTGACTTCTGACTTCGTTTCCGCACATTGCGGCGCGGCGTTCAGGGCGTCGAGACCAGCACCTGGCCCACGACCGCCGTATCGGGAACAACGGCGAGGACGTACGTGTTCCGGCCATTGACAATCGAAATGCGCTCGTTGCGAGCCAAGCCGGGGCGGCCGGCTACCAGTTGCGGCGCGAGTGCCAGATCGTGCTCGCCGGCGGGCAATTCGACGCGCAGGACCTGAATCTTGTCGGGCAACAGACCCCAGCAGCGGGTGTCGGCCGATTCGGTCGCTTCCCAGGCCACGCCGGCCATATCCAGCGCGAACCCCGCGAGCGACCCTTTGTCGAGGCCCGACATTTCCTTCGCTCCGACGACGGCACCTTTCTTCACAACACGCCGTGCGACCGCGCGGGCGACGACTTGGGGAAAGACCGCCTCGTACTGCCGCACGGCCAGATCAGACACATCGGTGATCGTTTCCGTCGTGCCGACTGGCTGGCCATTGACCGTAATCGCCACGCTCTGCGTCGCGCCGGGAGGGGGCCGAACGACACGCGGAACCTTGACGGGGGCCACATTCGGCGGCACCGTCTGGCTGCCGACGGCGCTCACAATTTCTCCCGCAATGAGGAGCGCCGCCGAGCTGGGCACTTCGACCACTTCCTGCTTGTAGGGGCCGCGGCCGGTGAGCGCAAACACGTATAGCACGCCATTGCCCGGCGCTGAGTGCGTACCGCGGGCGGCTCGCTCCAGGTCGTAGGGACCGGGGCGAAAGCCGGGCTGCCAGTTGACGACCGCCACGTAGCTCCGCTCGGCGTCGTCGTAGTCGAGATGCGTCGCCTCGCGGAGGATTCCGCGGAGGTACGGCGCGAGGGCCACCCGCTGGTAGGCGAGTTTGGGATTCTTCTCCTGCTCGGTTCCGGCAGCGGAAATGATCTCTTCCTGCTTGGCGATCGTCTGCAGGCTGAACGCCTCGGCGTCGCCGCCGTCGTGCATCAGGTTGGTCAGGGCCAGCAGCGCCCGAATCAGAATCTTCTCGTAGTCTTCGCCCGCGTACGCGCGCCGCTGGTCATCGGTAAGATACGAGGCTGTGTTGGCCAGTTGCGTCCCTTCGAGCTCGTCGAACCGGTCGCGGACCTCACGCAGCAGCTTCTCGGCCTGTTGTGGCTGGCCAGCCGAGAGGGAAACAATCGCCTGTTCAAGCTTAAGGACGTCCGCCTCTCGGGGATCGGCCTTAATGCCGGCATCGAGAATCGCGTTTGCCGCAGAAAGGTCGTTGGCAAAGTAGGCCGAGCGGACCTGAGCGAGCCTGTCGGCGTGCGAGGCGCATCCGGACAAGCAGATCAGCCCGGCGGCGACGAACACGCCCGCGGCAGCCGCGGGTGCGGCACTGCGAACTACGTGCGAGTGGCTCAAGCAGCACTCCCGCTCCATCACTTGCTCCACGGCCAGCCTTGCGCCCAGGTCTTGCCGATCCACGACTGATGGTAGCCCTTGCTGATCATCGCCGACTGCTTGTCCTGCTCGCCCGTCTGCACGTTGATCAGTTCCAGCGTCAGCATGTAGTCGCGCTGATAGTTCTTGTTTTCCTGGGTGGTTCCCGACGTGAGCTTGGCAAACAGCAGATAATCGAACGGCTGTCCCTGCTGTTCCATGATGGCTACGAACGTCCGCATATTGTCGGGTACGAACAAATCGCTGGGGCGAATCCGCGTTTGCATCAGCCCCGCTTCGACGTACCGCCGGCTGATCGGCGCGCAGGTGCCGCACTCCAGCAGCCGCGAGTCGATGCTTTCGTAGATCTGTTCCTTGAAGTCGCCGATTTCTTCGGCAGTCTTATTTTCGACGCCCACGAAACAGAGCCGCATCTTGGGGGGCGGCAAGAGCTCCGGCCCCGTCGACACCTGCATGTGCGTGGGCGATTCATGGCGGGCGAGCAATTTGACCACGGCTTCGTCGATCAGCGGGCGAAAGGTCTCTTGCCCGGCGGCATGGCTGCCGACCATTTCGGTCTGGCCGGGCTGAATCACGCGGGCGTACTGCGTCCCCCGGCAGCCGGCGGCGATGAGAACCAAGAGCGAGACGCCAGCGGCAAATCGAGCAAGCTTCTCAAGCGACATGGGAATCCTTTCCCGTGATCGGGCTGATGGGTGCGGGAGCCGGCCGAGCCGCGCGGCAGGAGAAAAAGACTGCTCGCCGCGCGACACAATCCTACGCGTTTTATCGGCAACGCCCGCCAGGCTCCCACAGCGGGGCGGATGATAGTCGCCACCCGCCAGCGGGACGAGACCAAGTTGGCTGCTAGCGGTGCTGGCAATGATCGATCGAAGCCGCGTTTCGTCTATGCGCACTTTTTGCCGGTCGGTATGATTCCACCCCGCCACTCGCCGCCTGCTGGCGGTGGGACTGGCCGGAGAATGTTGCCAAGGATGGCCTGATGCGAACTGTCTCTCTGCGTGCCGTATTCCTGATTGGCTTCGTCATTGCCATGCCGATTCTGGCGCTCCCCGCGGTCGCCCGACGGCTCGATGATTGGCTGTACGGTCCGCCACCGGCGGGCTTTTCGCAGCCGAGCGAGCGGGCCCCCTTGCCCAAGGGGCTCGAGCCGTATGCCGCCGAGCGGGCCTCGCCAGCCAGCTACGATGAGATCGAGCCCTTGGAGGTTGCCGCGGCGCGCCAGCCCGGCGAAGGGCTCGACGCGACGCTTACGGGACCGCCGCTGCTCAGTCCCTTGCCTACCTTTCAGCCCCTCGTTTCGCCACCAGCGACGCCCCCGACTTCACCGCCGGCAACTCCGACCATCGATTCCGAGCCGCTCAGCGAGTCCGCCGTCCAGCGGCTGACGCAGATTCGTGACCGCCTGGAAGAATTGGGCGCCGAGTACCTGGTTTTGGAAACCGTCGAGGGAGCGGGCCAATACCGGTTCCGCTGCGACATGCAGATCGCGCCCGCTTCGCCGCTGACGCGCGAATTTTCAGCCACCGCGGCCGATCCGCTGGCAGCCGCGGAGAGTGTCCTGGCGGAGATTGCGGATTGGCGCAACACGAGCAAACAGGCGGAATTGAGCCCAATGCCCACTACCGTGCGCCGCTAGTGGCGGTCGCCGCGGCCAGACAGTACATAGAATGGTACAAGTTTCGCGGTGCTTCAATTGCCTCCTGCTTTGAGCAAGTGTCAATCGAGAGCACGGAGGCTGGATTCCCGGCCAGCTCGAACTTCCGCGACATACTGGTCGCCGGAGCTCGATGCGGCGGGGAATCGTAGTGCGCCTGCACCGACCATGTTGGTCGGGTCGGGCTGCGAACGTTCCTCTCTGAGGAGACCGTCATGCGCAGAATTTGGCGCGCGATGCTGGTCCTGTTGGCCACGTTTGTGGTCGGGGCGGCAATTCTCCTGACGGCGGCCTACCGGGCTTCGCAGGCGGTCCCCGAGTTTTACGAGGCGGCTCTGGTCTCGAAGCCGGTCCAGCAGAAGGCCGCCGCTGACGCACTCGAACGCCAGGTGCTCAATCTGCACAACGAAGTGCGCCGCCCGGGCCGCTGGGAAGCGCGATTCTCGCAAGAGCAGATCAATGGCTGGCTGGCTGCTGACTTGCCGTCCAAATTCCCCGGTGCGTTGCCGCGCGGCGTGTCCGATCCGCGGGTCCACATTCAGCCCGAGAAAATGCAGCTCGCGGTCCGCTATCAGCAAGGGGATGTGCTGACCGTGCTGTCGCTCGCAGGGGACGCCTATTTGACCGATCGGCCGAACGAAATTGCGGTGCGGATCGAGCGGGTGCGGGCCGGTGCGGTGCCGGTGCCGCTGGGGCAATTCCTCGAGAAAATCGCCGAGCGGGCGAGCGAAGCAGGCCTGCCTCTCCGCTGGGCCGAAGAGGACGGGGATCCCGTAGCGATCGTCGCTCTGCCGCTCCATCGCCGCGAGTTCCGCGGCAAGAACCTGCAGGTCGATAAGCTCGAAATCGGGGACGGAGAGATCGTGGTATCCGGGCAAACGGAAGTGGTCGACGAAAAGACGGCTCAGGTTCCGGGCTCCGATACCGGCCCCAGCGCCGCCGAAGATTCTGGCACGAACGATACGCACCAGCGATAGAAGTCGGCTCCGTCCCGGACGATCGTCAGTTCGCCCGCCAGCGGGTCGCCGCTGTCGAACTCGCCACGCAAGCGGGCATGCAGGCGATCGGCCGATTCGGCAAGCTGGACGTATGTCCCTTGCGCCATGCGGCGCACCGTGCCCCGCCCCTGGGAAATCTCTCCCTCATATTCAAGGTACGCGGGTCGATGGTCGGCCAGTTCATCCGCCATCGTGCTGGGCACGAGCACCGGACACTCGGCGCAGGCCCAGGTCCGCAGCGACGGCGGACCTGGGTGGGCCGAGTTCGCGGCTGCAGCGGGCGAGTCTCGCTCGAGCATCAGATCGTAGTGCCGCGGCCGGGGCGAATCGGCAGGCGTCTCGTGCAGAAGGATGACAAACCGGGGCATGGGGATCGCTGAGGAAGGGGTGCAATCCGCTGCTGCTACTTGCGACACGCAGCGAGACTGATTTTACTGAGGCGCAAGAGTGTGTGCCTCGGTTTGCCTCTCCGGAGTTTGGAAAGCGATGAAAACGACCTGTGGTTGGTTGGTGCTTGGTTGTGCGGCCTGGAGTTTGGGCCTGTGCTTGGGGGCCTCGCGTCCCGCGCTGGGCGAAGACAATGACGGCTTTAAATCGTTGTTCGACGGCAAGTCACTCGCCGGCTGGAGCGGCAAGGATCGGTTCTGGTCGGTCCGGGACGGCGCAATTACCGGGCAAACGACTGCCGAAAACCCGACCCAGGGAAATACTTTTCTCCTCTACGAGCAGCCGGTCGGAGATTTCGAACTCCGGCTGAAGTTCAAGATCGTCGGCGGCAACAGCGGCATTCAGTACCGTAGCGTCGACAAGGGAAATCACGTCGTGAACGGCTACCAGGCTGACATCGACTCGGGCGACACCTACATCGGCATTCTGTACGAAGAAGGTGGCCGCGGAATCCTGGCCCAGCGGGGAGAAAAAGTCGTGATCGGGGCCGACGGCAAAAAGGAAGTTGTGGGCAAGACGGGCGATAGCAAGGAAATCGCCGAGGCCGTCAAAAAGGAAGACTGGAACGAATACGTGATCATCGCGAAGGGAAATCACCTGGTGCAGAAGATCAACGGCCACACGACGATCGACGTGACCGACCACGAAAGCGCGAAAGCCCGCTCCGAAGGGGTGCTGGCCCTGCAGTTGCACGCCGGACCGCCGATGACCGTGCAGTTCAAGGATATTCAGGTCAAAGCGCTGAAGTAGCCGTAGCGGAAAGGGGCTGCTTGGGGGGATCGCATGGACGAATGCGCGTTGACCGATCCGCGGTGGACGATCAGACTGAAGCAGAGTTCACTGCCGCCGTAGTAACCGCGGCTTTCACCCCCTGGAGCACGGCAGAGGTTACCGGCAGATGCATCGAACTTGCGGCTGCCGGCGGTCTGCGGCGAGGTGGCTCCTGGGCCTGGGCATTGCGATCCTGTTCGGCTGTCCCGCAGTGGCCGACGAGCGTTTCACCGGCTGGTTCGCCGATGGTACGCCGCTCGCCTCCGCGCGAATTTCGGCGTGGCCCGTTCCTGGTGTCTCGTCGCGAATTGCCGGCCGCAACCCGTGGGACAGTAAGATCCCGCTCCGATTTCTTCGCGACTCGCAGGTGACCGTCGCCTGGCAGCCTCCCTATCTGCTGCTGGCCAATGGAGATTGTCTGCCGGGTACGCTCTCGCGGCTGGCGCCGGCCGATGGCCGCCCGCGACCGGTGCCGCGGGTG
Organism: Pirellulaceae bacterium; assembly: GCA_025459145.1. GTDB lineage: Bacteria > Planctomycetota > Planctomycetia > Pirellulales > Pirellulaceae > CAYLLN01. The sequence continues at coordinate 7,880 of JALORD010000113.1, forward strand.
AATGTGCAGCTCGAAGAGGTATTGCCACTCACTGGGACCGAGATCGCCGTGCGGACCGACCGGATCGCGCGGATTATCGGTTCGAGCGACGCCGCCCACCGCGCGGCCCCGCCGCCTGGGACGGTCGAGTTGGTCGATGGTCGTCGCTTCCTGGCCCGATCGATCAAATGGCGCGAGTATGGGCTGGCCCTGCTGACGGCCGAGGGAGTGGTCGAAGCGGCGTACAGCGAGATCGCGGACGCCGTCTTGCCCGACATCGATCGAGCGGCGGCCCTCGTCGACGACAGTCGCGGGGCGGCCAGCACCTCTGCCGCGCGTAGCACGCGATATCAGCTCGCGGGTGGAGGAACGATTACCGCGTCCCGTATCAGCCGCGAACAGGAACGGGTCCGGCGGCGAGGACGCCAGGCGGCCCTCGACCTCGTGACGTATCACTATGTGCAGCCCGCCTGGTCGGATCACCCGCTGGCGATTGCCGAAAGCCAGATTGCCTGGTGCAGCTATCGGACAGCTGGCGAAATTCCGCTCGCGCTGGCTGGGCCCGAATTGGTCTCTTGGCGGCCGCTGGTCGGAGTGGCTGCAGCCAGCGATCGTTCGCTTGTGCCTCACCACGAACTGGCCGCGACGGGGTCGCTCGACGACGATCTGGCCCTGCGAACGCGCTCGTACAGCGAGCTTGCAATCGACCTGCCGGATGGCGCGCGCACTTTTGAAACAGCCATCGGTTTCGAGCGAGCGGTCGCCACCGGCGGCTGCGTGCGATGCCGCGTCCTGGCGATTCGATCGGCGGCGGGCGCAGCAACTGGCGACTTGCCTGCCAGCGAGCCCGAGGTTCTGTGGGATAGCGGCGTGATGCAAGGGAGCGACGGCTTGCGCTCGACCGGGCCACTGCCTGTCGCAGGCGTTCGACGTCTGGTACTGGTCACCGATCCGGCTCACGACGATCGCCCCGCCGGAGCGGATCCGCTGGATATTCGCGATGACGTCGTGTGGCTCGCGCCTCGCGTCATCCTGGCAAGCGAAGGCGGCCCCGCCGCCAATTCGCACGAGCTCGCCGACGCACTCGATGGACTGGCCGAGTGGGAATTGGTGGGTGACGATTGGCGGCGAGCCCGTTCGGCGGTCCGCTGGAACAGGGCCGAATCCGCGTGGCAGCCGCTCCTGGTTTTGCCGGGGCCCGCCGAGTACCGGCTCCGCCGCCCGTTGTCCATTTCGCGTGCGACCGATGTTCTGGAATTGCAGACAATCTGCCCCGCACAGCTTGAGGACCATACGTTCGAGCTCCGTGTGGCAGGCCAGCCGCTCGGCTGGTTTGCCAGTTCCGACCGGGTGCAACTGCGCAATTGGGTCGAGCGGTATGCCGGGCAACGACCGCGCATCGGCCAGGGTGAATCGCTCCTGAACGATCGGCTCAGTTACTGGTGGGACTTGTCTCCGTGGCGGGGACAGGAGGTAACGCTGGAACTGACGATCCGCAGCCCGCAGCCGCAGAACGCAATCGTCTGGCATAGCTTTTCCGCCCGCTCGGCAATTGCCAACCTGCCGCCCGGCGGCGAGCCGCTCACGTTCGACGTGCCGCTGACATCGCTGGAGCCTTTCGACCTGAGCTCGCACCTCGATCTGGGCAATCCCATGCGCGATGCCCTGCCGACGGGCCGCAATCCCGATCCGATCCGGTTCCTGGGACAGCGATTTGCAGGCGGTTATGGGCTCATGATGAACAGCTCGATTTCCTTCCGGCTGGCTCCCGAGTACCGCAAGTTTGTCGCCGTGGCGGGTTGTTCGAACTTGTCGCTGGGGCCATTACAGGTGCTGATCGATGGCCAACCAGTCTGGCAGCGCGACCTCATGTCGGGGCTCGCGCCGGCGGAACAACTGGAGATCGACCTTCCCGCGGGGGCAAAGGTGCTGACGCTGACCACCGGCGACCGCGGCCTCGTCCGGCAGAGCTATGCTGCGTGGACCGAGGCCGGGTTTGTGACGGAACGCTGAGGTTTACTTCACCCAGGACTTCGCCAAGCTGCCGCATCGACTTTGGTTCGGCGGAGATCACCGTGCTTGCTGGGCGCTCAGGATGGAAATGCCCCTTAGCTGCAACCACCGCCCGTCAGGAAGTACAGCACCAACAAAAGCGGCAGCGGAATACCCAGAACCCACAATATTGCCCAGAATGCGCGATTGCCCATGGAAGAAGCTCCTGTAAATTGACCGTGGAATACCGCGGTCCTTAAGAGCAAGCGGCGCGCCAAACGCGAGTACCGAATGTGCTAAGCGACGGCTCCCCATTCGCCGAGCCACGTTTCGAGCATGAGCAGGGCCCACAGCCGGGCCGAGTGATCGTAGACCTTGCGGTCATGCTCGTCCGCCAGTTGCTGGACTGCTTCCGGACGAAGGAATGTGCGGACGCGGGCCGAATCGGCCAGTAGCGTGTCGCGCGTTCGCTCCCGCAGTTGGCTTCTAAACCAATAGTCGAGCGGCACGCCGAAGCCCATCTTTGGCCGGCGGAAGACCTCGCTGGGAAGCAAGTGGCCGAATGCCTCCTGGAGCAGCCACTTTCCCCGGCCGCGGCGGACCTTCAGCCGAACGGGAAGAGACGCGGCAAACTCGACCACACGATAGTCGAGCAGCGGCGCCCGGCACTCGAGACCGTGCGCCATCGAGGCGATATCGACCTTCGTCATCAGGTCGCACGGGAGGTAGGTGACGAGGTCGGCTAGCGAGGCGGCGGTCACGGCATCGCGGCCGGCCGAGCGGAGCCAGGCCGTGCGGACGAACGTTGCCGGATCGGTGGAGAGCGACGCCAAAAATTCCTCCCGATAGAGCTCGGCTCGCCGCTGCTCGTTGAAGATCGAAATCCAGTCGACGTACCGGCGCTCGGGAGCGAGCGCGAGCGCTTCGCTGAATCGCTTCAACTTGCGGACCACCGACTTCTGCCGGCCCGACGAAGGGAGCCACTGCCAAGCCCGCGCCGCCGCGATCGCACGGACCGGCGGCAGGTAATCGACCCTGCCGGCCAGCGCCACAGCCCGGTACCGCGGATAACCGGCGAAGAGCTCATCGCCGCCGTCTCCGGAAAGCGCGACGGTGACATGCTGCCGCGTCAGCTCGGAGAGGTACCATGTGGGGATCGCCGAGCTGTCGGCAAACGGCTCGTCATAGTGCCAAGCGAGTTTCGGCAGGATCGAAACGGCGTCGGGCGTTACCTCCAGCGTCGTATGCAGCGTTCCCAGGTGGTTCGCCACCCGCTCGGCATATTTCGCTTCGTCATACTCCCGCTCGGGAAAGCCAATCGTAAACGTGCGAACCGGTTCCTCCGCGAGTTGCTGCATTAGTGCCACGACGATCGACGAATCGATCCCGCCCGACAGAAATGCCCCCAGCGGCACATCGCTCCGCATCCGAATCTTCACGGCCGACGTGAGCAGTTCGCGCAGCTCTTCGGTGGCGGCAGCCGGCGCGATCCGCCGCTCGACCGTGAAGTCGGGTTTCCAAAACGGCTTGACTTCGAGCTGGCCATCTTGCCACACGGCCCACGAGCCGGGCGGCAGCTTGCGAAAGCCGCGAAAGATTGTGTTGGGATGCGGGATGTACTGGTAGGTGAGATACTCGTCGATCGCCGCGGGATCGATCTCACGCGGCAGGCCCGGCACGGCCAGCAGGCTCTTCAGCTCGCTGGCAAACAGGAGCCGATCCCGCTCGTGCCGGTAGACGAGCGGCTTTTTACCCAGCCGGTCGCGCCCCAGGACCAGCCGCCGCCGGCGCGCGTCCCAGATGGCGACGGCGAACATGCCGTTCAGATGCGCGAAGCATTCGGGCCCTTCGTCCTCGTACAGATGGACGATCGTTTCGGTGTCGCTGTCGGTGCGAAACTTGTGCCCCGAGCCTTCCAGCCGGCGGCGGAGGTAGTCGTAGTTGTAGATTTCGCCGTTGAAGACGATCCAGACCGACTCGTCCTCGTTGGCCATCGGCTGCTGGCCGGTTGCCAGGTCGATGATCGACAGTCGGCGGTGGCCCAAGGCGACGCCGGGCATCGTCTCATACGGGGGGCGGACGCGGTAGTCGCTCGTGTACGTTCCCTCGGCATCGGGGCCACGATGCTTGATCCGGTCGGTCATTGCCTGGAGCAGCGCAGCATCGATCGCCAGCGACGGGTCGGTCCAGATGGCTCCTGTGATGCCGCACATGCGAGGCGCAAACAACTCCCCGGAGACTAGACGGAGATCGCGAGTCGAAGTTTCAAGGCCGAG
>JALORD010000541.1 GCA_025459145.1 Pirellulaceae bacterium
AAGCTCTTCCTGGCCCTTTGTATCTTTCTTGATTATATCTGTTGTGTTTTTATTTTTAGCAACTACAGCCGGAAGTATCTTGAAAACCTCTGGATCCGAAGGTGGGTGCCTTGATTGGCCCTTATGTTTTGGTTCTTTTACCCCCCCAGGCAACCAGATTGCAAGAGTGGAATGGGTTCATCGCATCTTGATTGGATTCGCAGGAGTTTTCTTAACAATCTCACTTACATTAATCTACAAATATCATCGAAATCAGCGGACGATTTTTCACACGGATTGGATGACTCGCGTTTACCCAGAACGCAAGGAAGAACACGGATGTCGATATCATTACTTGCGGCGCGCCGCGCCGTCCTCGCCGGCCTGGCAGCGCTGGCCTGCGGTTTCACTTGCTCCTCGCAAGCCGCGGCGCAGGAACTAACGCCTCCTGCGGCCGTCAAGTTCCAGGTGAAAGGTCCGACCGAGCGCCTGGAAATGACCGTCAACACGAGCAAGGTGGTCGAATTCCCGTTCGACGTGCCCAAGATGCTCGTGAATAATCCCGACCTGGTGCGGGTCACACCGATCTCGCCCAAGTCGATCCAACTTTCGGCCGTCCGCGCTGGCGTGACTCAGGTCAACGTCTGGGACACCGACGGGAACATTACGTCGCTCGACGTGATGATCCTGGGGGATGTGGGCGAGCTGGACATGACGCTCAAAACCCTCTTTCCCGAGGCGTCGCTCAAGCTCCGGCCGCTGAACAGCAGCCTGTACATCTCGGGCTTTGTCCCCAAAGCGGAGATGGTGCAGAGCATCTCGAACGTGGCCCGCGACTATTTTCCGAACATTATTAACGACATGACCGTCGGCGGCGTGCAGAAGATCCTGCTGCACGTCAAGGTGATGGAAGTGTCGCGCACCAAGCTCCGCAGCGCCGGCTTCGACTGGGCGCAGATCAGCGGCGGCAACTACATCACGCAAAGTGTCAGCGGTCTGCTCGAAACGCCCGGCACCCTCGGGAGCTCGCTGGCCAGCGGTCCGACGGTTCGCTTCGGGATTGTCGGCGACGGCGGCGCTTTCTACGGATTTATGGAAGCCCTCCGCGAGAACAATCTGGCGAAGCTCATGTCGGAACCGACCCTGACCACGCTGTCGGGACGGCCGGCAACGTTCAACGTCGGCGGTGAAATTCCGATTCCGATCCAGCAGGCTCTCGGCGTGACGACGGTCCAGTGGCGCGAATTCGGCACCCGGATCGACTTCGTCCCGATCGTCCTGGGCAATGGCGTGATCCGTCTGGAAGTTCGCCCCGAAGTGACCGAAATCGACCCCAGCTTGCGGGATTCGATCACCGGAACTCCCGGCTTCCGCACGCGACGGGCCGATACGGCCGTCGAAATGAAAGCCGGGCAGACGCTGGCCATTGCGGGTCTGGTGTTCAGCCGCGAGGAAGCGACCAACCGCGGGATTCCGATTCTGGCCGATCTGCCGTGGTTCGGGGCCCCGTTCCGCCGCGTTTCGAACGAACGGAACGAAGTGGAACTCTTGATCTTCGTGACGCCTGAATTCTGCGAAGCGATGGATCCGAATGAAGTTCCGCCTTGCGGACCGGGTCAGTTGACGGTCAGCCCGAACGACGCGGAACTGTACGGCCGCGGCTACCTCGAAGTTCCCAAGTCGGGCTGCGTGAATGGCAACTGCGGTCCGGACGGCCAGATGAATGGCGGTTTGTACGAGCAGGTACCTGCGGGGAAAGGACAGCCGATCCCGCCCGCTCCGATGGGAGCGAGCCTGCGGTCGCCGCATGTGGCCCCGGTCGTTTCGGCCCCGAGTTCGACCTATCGAACCGGTCCGGTCGGCACAAACGTTTCGACCAGTTCCCAAGGTGGAAACGTCAAGCTCGCGCAACCTGCCTCGACGAGTCGCAAACCTTCCTCGGGTTTGCAACCAACCCTGATCGGACCGCTGGGATATGACGATCTGAGGTAACGGGCAAACGGCCAACGTCGCCCCGCTCTTCGCACCAGCCGGAGAGCGGGGACGCGAACCGCCGATTGCTGAATTTCCCGCCAAGCTTCGAATCTTGGCCTACATTACAGGGGATTGGGGTTCGTCCGAACCCCTTTGGTGCGACTGATCGGGAAGCAGTCCCCGGTCGGTACCAGCCCCTCGCTCCTAACCCGCCGAGCCCCCCCGCTGAGCGATGAGCAACGTCCTCCGTCTGGCCATCGTCGATCCGAACGACAATTCCCGCAACCAGCTCAAAAACATGGTGCTGGGGATGGACATTGTCTGGCTGGAGGCCGAGTGCTCCCGGTATGAGTTCTTTGCCGATGTCGTTGGGCAGACCAAACCCGACATTGGCGTCGTCGCCATCGATAACAACCCCGAGAAGGGGCTCAAGCTGATCGAGCAGGTTCGCGAGATCGCGCCTGAATGTGCGGTTCTCGTGGTCAGCACTTCGACCGACGGGCAGTTGATTCTCAAGGCGATGCGGGCCGGGGCCAAGGAGTTCCTGACCCACCCGATCAAGGTCGAGGATCTGCTGCATGCCCTGGATCGCATTAGTGCTTCCAAGTTCGGCGGCGGTCCGGGCGGCGGCCGGTCGTGCCACGTGCTCGCGATCTGCGGGGCGACCGGGGGGGTCGGTTCCACGAGCGTGGCGGTCAATGTCGGCTGCCTCCTGGCCAAAGAGCCGAAGAACAGCGTCGTGCTGTGCGATCTGGACCTGTCGCTAGGCGATGCCGACGTGTTCCTGGACACGATTCCGGACTACACCCTGGTTGACGTCGCGCAGAACATCACGCGGCTCGACTTCACCCTGCTCAAGCGTTCGCTCACCAAGCACAGTTCGGGGCTGTATTTGCTTCCCCGGCCGGTGCAGTTGCAGGACACTTCGCTGGTCACGCCCGAAGATCTGACCCGCGTGCTGGGGCTGCTGAAGGCTTCGTTCACGCACATGATTCTCGACCTGTCGAAGAGCTACAACGCCCTCGACATGGTCGCGCTCAAAAGCGCCAAAGACATCCTGCTCATTACGCAGCTCGATTTGCCGTGCCTGCGGAATGTCGTCCGCCTGATGATGTCGTTCAACGAGGTCGAAGGGCTGGCCGAGAAGGTGCGGATCGTCGTCAACCGCGTGGGACTCGATAACGGGCAGATCAGCCTGAAGAAGGCCCAGGAAACGATGGGCCGCGAGATCTACTGGCAGTTGCCGAACGACTACAAGACCATGGTCGAAGTGCGCAACAATGGCGTGCCACTCGTCGAGCAGGCTCCGCGAGCGAGCATCACCCAGGCCATCTCGACGCTCGTTGATAGCCTCATGAGCGACAAAGCCGCAGCCGGCAAAGCAAACGTCGATCCGAGCAAGGCCGGCAGCACGTGGCTCAGCTTCCTGGGCGGCAAGGGAAAAGCGAAGAAGTAGGGGCGGAGGCAACGTGCCGCCCGGCCTCTTCGACGGTGCGCTATTTTGCGGCGACATAAATCGGATTCGAAAGAATCCAGATCCGCCGCTGGCCAGCCATGTCGAGCCAGCACTCGACCCGATAGATCCCCGGCTCGTCGATTCGCCG
>JALORD010000114.1 GCA_025459145.1 Pirellulaceae bacterium
CGCCAGCGCGTGATGCAGATCGGGCTGCTCGGGAGCTAGTTCGAGCGCAACGCGATACTCGCTTTCGGCCCGCGCTAAATCTCCCTGCGACCAGGCCAGTTCCGCCAGATGCGCGTGGATCGCCGGGTCCGCAGGGTGTCGGGAGCAAAGATCCTCGAGTTGCGCCGCACAGCCGGCGACGTCTCCTTGCCGCCACAGGTCGAGGGCGACCAGCCGCCGGGCTTCGTCCCGCTGCTCGGCAAATGCCACTTGAGCTGCGGCAGCGCGCTCCTGACGCGTACCCGCGAGGTTCGCGGCGTCGCCGGCAGCCGACTTGCCGCTCTGGCAGCCGGTCATGGCGAGCGACAGTGCGAGCGCGGCCAGCAATGCCACGCGGTTTGTATTGATCACGGGTGGACTGCACATGCTCGAATGTGGAACGGCATGCTAAAACGCTTCGCGAGGATTAGGGATTAACCGGGACCTACGAGACAAAAACAGCACGGCGATTTCCCCGGAGAATTGGCCGTTGGCAAATAATTGTGTTAGGGCTTCTAAGGCATCATCGGCAGCGGCGGAACCGGAACTGGCGCCGCGGGAACTGGCGGCACGGGCGCGGCGCTGCGGTTTTGCGGCAGCGGCCCGGGTTGCCGCCCAGGCAGGGGCAGCTCGCCGACCAGAGGCAGGGGCCGCTCCAGATTCTGGCTGGGGCCGGGTGAACCGGGATTGTGGGTTCCCTCCACGTGGACCTCGTGGCTGAAGCCCTCGAACTCCTTCCAGGGGTAGCCTTGCTTCGAGTAGTCGGGACGCGTGCGGCCAAGCGGTCGGAGCCCCTGATGCAGGTACTGGTGGATGCTCTCCTGCTCGAAGCCGCCCGCGGCGACGATCTCGTTGCGGAGATTGATCGAGTCGCGATTTTCCGGATCGAAATGGATCGCCATGTTGACCTGGGTCAGTGCCGTACGATAGTCGGCAGCGGCGTAGGCGGCCCGCGCCAACCGCAGGTAGTGGTTGGCGTAGTTGCGTTTGCCGATCGGGCTCATCTTGTCGAAGTAGACGTTCTGCCGCTGGGTGAACTCGTTGCCGTACTGAATCGCTTCGTCGTGCATCGCGGGTTCGGAAACGATCCGCGGCGTGATCAGCACGATCACTTCATTGCGGTTGATCTTCTCGATCTTTTGCCGGAAGGCCGGGCCGAGCCAGGGAAGATTTCCGAGGAGCGGAATCTGTGAAGTGTTGTTCTGCAAGTCCTCGCGAATGAGCCCGCCGATGACGACGGTGCAGCCATCGGGGCACATGACGTTCGTGGTGACCTGCGTGACGGATTTGTTGGGAATCGCCATGCCGGCCTTTTCGTCGACCGATCCGGTCGAGAGTTCCGGGTGGACTTCCAGCCGCACAATTCCGTCGGAAGTAATGTAGGGACGAATGCGGAGCAGGGTTCCCGTGTCGAGGAAGCTGATCGACTGCGTCGACGAAGTCTCGGTAACCGTAGTGTTCACATAGCCCAGTTCTTCGCCGATCTGAATCTCGGCCCGCTGCTTGTTGAGACAGGTCAGCCGCGGAGAGGCAATGACGTTCGTATCCCCGACGGTCTCGAGGGCATTCACAAAGAGGCCCAGGCTGCTGTCGAGAAAGCCGAACTTGAGACCCCCCTCGGTCGTCGTGAGGCTGGCCAGGCTCGCGCCCGGCGTTCCCGAAATCAGCCGGACATTGGACTGATCGCGAAGCGCCTCAAAGTTGACGCCAAACTTGAATTCGTCGCTGAGGCTCACGCTCAGAATCATCGCCTCGATCGCCACTTGCTTCGGGCGGACGTCGACGTTGGCGAACAACTGATCGAGCTCGGCCAGGACCGTTTCGTAGTCGCGGACGACGACGACCTCTTCGCCGGCGAAGTTGTCGCCGCCCGTCTTCACCTGGTCGGCTTGAATATCGACCTCAGCGGGCGAGCTGACGGTGATGCTGCCGACGTCTTTGCTGAGGAGCGGAGTGAACAGCTTCTGGATTTCCGCCGCGGTGATGTAGTTGGGCCGGTAAACGCGGGTCAGGATCCGATCGACCGTTTGATCCATGAGCGCCAGGTCCGCCGGCTTGCCGACGTAAATGATGTCTCCTTCGCGGCGGGCGACGAAGCCGGTCGACTTGAGAATGGCGGAGAGCGCGGTGCCAATGTCGACGTTCCGCAGTGAGGCGGTCACATTGCCCTGCACGCTGCTGCTGGCCAGGATGTTCAGTTCTCCCTGCTCGCTGAGCGTCTCCAAGACCGCGCGGATGTCGGAGTTCTGCACATTGAGCGAGATCGAATGATCTCCTTCGTCGCGGGAAATGCGGTCGGCCGAAACTGCCGGGAGCGATTCCCGGACGGGCGGTAACGCTTCCGGAGCAGGATCCTGCATGACCGCGGTCAAGTGAGCCGCGGTGGGCGGCGACAGCGCGAGCCGCTCGGCCATCGCCGAGATGGCCTGCTCGAACGAGTTTCCCTGCTGCTCGACGACTTGCTTGACCTGATCGAGGGCCGCCGCCAGCACCTGGCTCGATGGTTCGGCGCGGGGCGATTGCACTTCCTGTGCTGGTTCCGTGACGCGGGTGGCTGTGGACTCGGCTGAGGTAGACGGGGCGGGGGCGCTGGCCGCCGGCTGCGGCTCGGCGGTTTCCTTGGCGGGAGCCGGATTCAGGCCGAGCGCTACGGCGGCGCCAATTCCGCCGGCGGCGCAGGTCGCCAGGATCGCAATTTTGAAAAGTGACGGCATCGGTCTTCCCTGACCTTCTGCGGGCCGCCCCCAAGGGGGCGCCTGTGCTGCTAGGGGTCGATTCTGCAGGTTCCGTCAGTGTGCATCAGAACGTGCGCGATGGTGGTCTATCAGTTCATCGTCCGTGCCTAGTTGGGCCCGCCCGAGCTTAAGTGTGTAGCTCTTGCCGCCAGCGGTGAGTTCCACTCCCCGCGCAGTGATCTTCTCCAGGCAAAACTCGATCGGTGTCGGGCCCGGGGCCGTATTCGGTTTGACGATCTCACCTTCCAGATAAGATCTGCCGCTAATAATCGCCGTCCGCCGCTTCGGACCCACGACCGCACCTGTCAGGACCAGTCCCAGTCCAGCTGGATCAAGCACCGCGCTCGGCGTTGCGTTAGTACTTTCCGGGCCGGCCGGCGGGGCACTCGCGGTGAGAGGGTCCCTGCGGAACGGATCGAGCCACGCCGCGTCGTACTCGGCCGATGCCATCAGGGGATCGGCCAGCATTCGGCGGCGCACCTGTTCCCACGGAAACGTGCGGCTGGCCTTCGCCGCCGCACTGGCACTGGTCGGGTGTTCGTCCTCCAAAATGACGGAACCCGTTGCAACGGGTTTCTGGGTAGTTTTCGGTCCGAGCCAGCCCCAGATCATCGGCAGCCAAAAATAGGCCGCCACCAGGAGCATCACCCCTAGCGCCGCAGCCTTTTTGGGGCTGGCCGACAAATCTCGACGGAGCTGTTTGGCGAGCTTGTCCAGTTTCACGTGACTACCGAATCCCCCGCGGAGCGCAGGCCCCGAGAGTCTCGGCTCCTCTGTGTTATCGGAACGCTGCACCCGCAGAATCGCTAGAATCCGCGTAGTCGGTAAAAATCGTTAACGTCAACTCCCCCCGAACTGCGGGGGCCGTTTGCGGTTCCGACGTCAGTCGCAGGTTCGAGATCCACACGCTGCCGGGCAACTGCTCGGCGTGCCGGACGAACTCGAACATCTCGGGGAACCTGCCGCGCAGGTGAACCACGAATTCGTGCTGAGCGAGCGCCTCGAGTTCCAGCGGCTTCTGCGGATCCAGCCGTTCGATCGCCACTCCGGCCGCATCGGCGAGACTCGAGATTTTGGCCAGCGCGTGCGAAATTTCGTCGCTGTCGGGCGATTCACCCCGCCAGGCTTCGCTGATGGCGTGGGTCTTGGCGAGTTGCTCGGTGGCCCGCTCGACGGGAATCGTCAAACTGTGAGCCTGCAGGATGTGTTGCCTCCGCTCGTGCAGTTCGCCTTGCAGGGCACTGATTCGCTGCTGCTCGGGGACAAACACGAAGGCCACATAGGCGATCGCCAGCGAGGCCAGCAGCGCCGTGATCAGCCAACTCCGCGGAGCGCGCCGCGAATGTTCGTTCGATCTCGCGTTCATGGCAACTCCTCACGCTGGGCTACCTGGGGAGCGGATCGATCTCGATCGGCGATACGCAGCGGTGGCCGTTCTCGATCGGCCACGACATTGCCGGGGTCGGCAAATTCAGGCTGGGCGTGTCCGCTGGCGAAGACCAGCCGGAGCGTGAACTGCGTCGGCTGGCTGCGGTTGGTGGCGGCTGATTCGAGCGACTTGATCTGCGCCTTGGAGACCAGCGGCAGTCGTGCCAGGTCGGCCACGTAGTCGTGCAGGTCGGAGACATCGGTAACCGAACCGGTGACTTCGATCACCGGGCGTTTGTACATGTGGGCGGAACGCAAAGTGTCCAGATCGCGCTGGGCCGGGCTGCGGCGGTCTTCTTCCCGCGGCTGATCGCGCGCCGCGCGGCGCCCGCCCAGGGCCGGGTTGGCGGCGGGTCGCGCCTGCTCTTCTTCCACCAGGATGAGCTGCGTGAGGTGAACCGTTTCGGGGAGCGGCTGGACGACCACCGCCAGGAGTTGCGACCGGGGCCACGGATGTTCGAGGTAGGTCACCAGACTCGCCCAATGCCCGGCCGACTTGATCTGCGTTTGCAGGTCGGCCAGGTGCTGGGCCTTGTGCTGGGCCGCCTGGTAGTCGGGGGCGAGTTGCTCGATCTGATGTCGCACCGAGCGCTTGAGCAGGTACTGGGCCCCCAGCGTCAGGCTGATCGCCAGACTGAAGATTCCCACGACCACGCCCCACCAGACGTACGCCTGGCGCGACGCGGCGCGCTCGCGATAAATCTCGGGGAGGAAGTCGATGTTCTTCATGGTCGCTCGGCCGCTTTCAAAGTCCCCACACAACGTTCGGTTAGGGGCCCAATCTCCGGGGAAAACACGGCTGTGTTTGTGTCTCTAATTCAGTTCACGAAAGGCGAGTCCCGCGGCCACGTCCCACTGCCCCTTGCGGCCGACATGGGCCGGCACCGGGAGCACGCGAAACGGATCGCTCAGTTCGCATTTGAGGTCGATCTGCCGGCCCAACAATTCGAGCAATTGCGGCGTCGCTTCGCCGCCGCCGAGGACCAGCCGCAGCAGGGGCTGTCCGCGGAAGGTGACGCTGTGATAGCGGACGCACATCGCCAGTTCGCTCGCCAGGCGTTCGACCTGCGGCCGGATCGCCTCGGCCACGCTCCGCGCCACTTCGGGGTCCTGCATTTCACTGCGGCGATCGCCGTTGTGTTTGCGGAGTGAGACCGCTTCGGACATTTCCATGCGCAAGTGCCGCGCCACGGCCTGATCGAAGTGTTGGCCGCCAATTTCGACATATTTGACGAACAGGAGATCATCCCCTTGGGCGATGATCGCGGCCGAACGGCTATAGCCGACGTGGACCATCAGCGCGCGGGACTTCCGATCCTCGTCGCGGCGGAACTGGCCGGCGTAGCTGCGGACCAGGGCCGCCGGTTCGACATCGACCGCGACGGGATTCAATCGCACCGCTTCCAGGACCGACAACGCCTGTCGAACCGTCGAACGCTGGCAGGCGAAGACCACCACCTCGCGGAGCGTGGTATCGCCGTGCCGCACGTCAGCCGATTCGAGATAGCGGATCTCCGCCTCTTCCAGGCCAAAGGGAATTCGGCCGGCCGCTTCTTGCGACACCGCTCGATCGAGCTCCGCCCCGGACTGTTTGGGCACCCGCACGCTCTGCAGGAACATCTGCCGATCGTTCAGGCAGATGACCGCGTCGCGGCCGTGAAACGAGCGTCCCTCCAAGGCGCGGCGCAGTCCGTCGACCAGCCGGGACTTTTGCTCCTCGGCGGTGGGCTTTTCGCCGAGCGGCGGCAACTCGACCCGAGCCGCCTCCACCACCCGAGAGCGGTCGCCGGAAAGCTGCAACAGCTTGATCGAGCGCGATCCGAGATCGACGCCGATGGGGCTGTAGCGGCGGTGGGTCATCCAGCGGAACATGGCTTTTCAGGGGCTTGGGGCAAATTGCGTTTCTATAGGGATTCAGCGTCAGCAGCACGAGATGCCGCAGGTGGCCGCGCTCAGGTTTCCTCTTCCGCATCGGCCGCGGCGACGGCCGAGACATTGACGGGCAAGGTCTTCGTCAGCGGCTCGATCTCGACGATTCCCGTCACGGGGTTGATGGCGATCGATACATAGCGGCAGTCCGCGCCGCTCCCGCAGGAGAGCCAGACGACCGTTGGTGCGGCGCGGGATGTCCCGCCGAGCGGCGTGAACTCGACGTCGGTGACGGCGGCGACCGTCGACCCTTGCGACACGATCCGCGAAAGCTCGACCGCGGGCTGCATGAGCGGCAGCTCGTCGAGATCGGTGGTTTGCTGGTCGGGCGTGTCGTCGCTGTCCCGAAAGGGGGACTTGGGGAGCACGTGCAGCAGCGTGTTCGCCCCGCTATGCCGCAGGACGTAGCGATTGTCGCTGGGCGTGAACGTGATCTGGTACGTCGAAGCGTTGGCGACGGCGAGCGACCGGGCGTATTCGAGATCGGCCGCTACGACTTCGGCGGCAGCGAGCAACTGGTCGGGAATTTGCTGCCCAAGCTGCGGGATGAGCGCCGCGGCCAGAATGCTGAGAATCGCGACCGCCAGCAAGAGTTCGATCAGCGATAGACCGCGGGCGGCACGCGCCGGCGGGCGGCGCGTCGGGCAAACTCGAGAGCTAGCGTCGGCCTGCTTCATTGCCTTGGGCGAACCCCGCGCGGAGCAGGGCGTTCTGTTCTTTTAGGAGTTCCTTGATTTCGCGGAGCTCGCGAATCGTGGCATCGCGCTGCTCGACGGGGTTGGCAAACGGGGGCTGGCCCGCCTGCGGCGCAGCGCCGCTGGTGCTCCAGAAACCTAGCATGCAGAGTGCCAGCACACTGGCCGCTACCACGAGCAGCCACTTTCGCGAGGGGATAGCGGTCATCGGGTGTGCTCCAGTTAGGGGGAAACGGGTCGTCCTCTCGGTCGTCATCGGCACAATCGCTACGATCCCTCCACCCAGCGGACCAGGTTCCACCGCAGTCCCGGGTCGGTCGGGTCTTTCTGATAGATCGGCTGGGTCCAGGTGTGCCAGTGGTACTTCACACCGCTCGTGTCGCGGGCGATCCGGAGCCCCGGCGCGATGGGCAGCGCCGCGTTGTTCTCCATCCACTGGGGAAAATACTTGGTCGAAGTCGGAATCAGCGGAGCGTACTGCAGGAGAAACAGCGAGTGCTGGGTCTCCCATTCGAGCGTTCCCAAGAGGGCGAACTCGTTCCGTCCGCGAATCGCCAGGCCCGAGGTCATGAGCTGGCCATTGAGCTGAAAGGCTTGCGTTTTGGGTCCCTGACGCAGTTCGAACTCGTCGTAGACCATTACCAGCCCTTGGACGCTGGCGGCGCTATTGCCGTGGAACCGGAGATCGTCGCGGATCATCGCTACCGGCAACTGATACGCCTGGCTGTTCCCTTCGAGCGGCGGCAGGTTGACCCCTTCGATCTGGACGTTCGTGCCATAGACCTGAATGTCGGGCGTGGTCCCCTCGGAGATGATCGTCCCCTGGATGCGAACGTTGTTGTAAATGCCGAGCGAGTTCCGGCTGCGGACGAGCCCCAGCGGATTGGTCGCCGGATCGGGTTTGAGCGTCACGTTCTGCAGACTGCTGCCGTACAGACTCTGCAGGATCGGCACCGGGTAGCTGACGCCGCCGGGATACAGCTTGTAGCTGAGGACTACGTTCGGATGAGCAACCGGATTGACGGTGCTTCCCAGGGCGTCGCTCGTTGCCAGGCCGAGCTGGCTCTGCAGCTGCGTCATCGTGGCGGCATCCTGCCGCGAGTAAGCGATCGCCAGCGGGCTCTTGAACGGACGATAGTCGGGCAAACCGTCCTGCTGCATCTTGTTCAGGTCGCGGAGGTAGCGTTCCTGCGCGAGCAGATTGAGCGGGTATTCCGGGCAGAGGTACAGTTTACCCAGGAGCTGCGCGGGTCCTTCGATGCGGGCTGGCACCTGGACAAAGTTGTTGCGGTTTCCCCATTGGTGCACGGCCAGCGGCTCCAGGCCGGCCCAGGTCGCCGGCTCGGGGAGAATTGTCCGCCGCGCGAGCTGCACGATCGCTTCGACCGTATGCACCGCGCGCACATCCGGTTGGTCGGCGTCGCGGGCATCGTCACGCGATAGGCGTACTCGCCGTAAGACGGGTCGGCCGGAGCCAACTGGGCATCGCCAGTAGCAAACGACACTTCGTACCAGGAGTCGTCGGTGACGTTCCCCGTGAACGAGGTGTTCACGCCCGGCCACGAAGCCTGGCTCATGCTCCGCAGGGCTGCGTACACACCCGATTCAGCCGCCGAGCGGGCGGCTTGCCCGCGGTCGAGGTTCTTGGCGAGCTGCGCAACGGTCGCCTGCCCGCGAAGTGACGCGTACGACAGTGCGAGCGTCATCGCCAGCATGCCCAAGACCAGCACGACCGCCATGCCGCGGTGCGGCCTGGTCCCGCGTGCGAGGCGACTCGCCGGGCGAGCGGATTGCTGTGTTCGCGCGGGCTCTTGAGGCACAGGTTGTGCAAGTGTGTTCATCGGACGAGCTCGTCGTTCAAGGAGGCACAGGTTGTGCAAGTGTGTTCATCGGACGAGCTCGTCGTTCAAGGTTGCCGATCCATAGAAGGGAAGCGCAATATGGCCGCCCGCCGAGTCGCCCGGGACGATCTGCAATTCCGTCTGGCAGACGATCCGCCGCATGCCGGTACGGCTGCTGTAGGCGTCGAGCGGCCAGCTCAGCTCCTGCCAGGTGAGCGAGGCGGCGCGGTAGTCGGCCCATTCCGCGGCTGCGGGAGCCATCAGCACTTGGAAGCGGACACAGCCCCGCGGGTCGTCGCTGCCGCTCGTCTGCGCTGTCCGCAATCGGTCGCTCAGTTCAACCACTTCCGTCGCATTGCCCGTCTTGAGACTGTCGACGAGCGACGCCCAGGCGGCCACGTTGTCGATCGCAGGGCAGGTCGCCGTATCGCTGGGGTCGCGCAGCTCCACCAGCCGCGAGGGATTCGCCGGATCGGGGCAGAAGACGACGAGTTCGTTGACGCGGGGTAGGCCCTGCGGATCGGCGGCGGCCTTGAGCGGACTCCAGACGACGAGCGTTTCGGGAAACGTGGTCCCGCTCTGGGTCACCGATTGCACCAGGCAACCAGGAAACTGCTCGCTGGCTTCGGCGGACCGGACGGCCCGCTGGATCCGATCGAGCGCGACGCGGGCGTGCTGAGCCGCCAGGGCCTGGCCGCGACAGTGCTCGTTCGTGGCGTGCACCGCCATCACGAGCGTCCCCATTCCGCCGACCAGCATTGTCATGACGGTGCCGGCGATCAGGAGTTCCGTGAGCGTGAGGCCGCGGCGGCGTGCGCTGCGGCCTCTCGACGTGCGAAAGCTAGTACGTGGGCGGACGCACATAGGCGATCACCTTCTTTCGCGAGGCGAGCGGCCGGACGGCGCCGTCGGCTTCGACCCGCTCGATGTGGACTTCGACCCCCCGCAATTCGCTCGTGCCGCTCGACAGCCGGATGCTTGGGTCGACTGGATCGACGAAGTAGACCTCGACCCGTTGCCGCCAGTTGGCGAAATGGCCCGCGGGAACCTGGAAGGCCGCGTGCCGCGTGCCGCCCGCGTCATCGCCAGTGCCGAGCGGTTCGCCCCACCAGCCCGCGATGGGCTGGGATTCGTATTCGTGGTAATCATCGGTGTCGTTGAAGCGCGTTCGGCCATTGCCGGCGTCTTCCCAGCCGGTGCGACCGAGCGGATCGGTGCAAACGGTGCCCGGCTCCATGAAGCGCTGCAGCGAGATTTCGTCGAGCAGTTGCTGGGCGATCCCGTCGGCGATCGACCGGTCGACCGCGTCGGTCGTCGTCTGCAGCGAGCTTTCGACCGCCAGAAGCAGGACCGAGCCGGCAAAAGCCAGGACAGTAATGGCGACGAGCGCCTCGACCAGCGAAAAGCCGGCCCGGCGTTTGGCAGCAATCGGTGGTGCGACGAGCGAGACGCCCGCCGCTTGCCTGGCAGCCATGGCGGGATCTCCCGAGTGGAATATCTGGTCGGGGAAAAAAGCGGCACGGCGGGGTCCCCTCTAGCTCCCAGCTATCCCCGCCGTGCCAAGAACCAACGCCCCTCCCCGAGGCGCGGTTGCAAAGCAAACCTAGGTCAACCTGGGGGGAAGTCAAACGGCGGAAGGGGACGGGGAACGGGGAACGGGGGCGGGGCAGGAGACAGTTGTGCAAAACCCCGACCTCTGGCCTCCGACTTCTGACTTCTTCCCCGTCCTCCGTCCCCTGTCCCTCGTCCCTCGTCGGGGTATAACCGAAGCTTGGCTCTCCCCCTTTCTCCGCTAGAAATCAGGACGCACGCCTGTGAAAGTTGCCACCATCGAAACCAACCGCGGGACGATTCGCCTCGAACTGCATGCCGACAAAACCCCCAAGACGGTCGCCAACTTTGAGACGCTGGCCGGCAAGGGGTTCTACAACGGACTCAAGTTCCACCGCGTGATCCCGGACTTCATGATCCAAACGGGCTGCCCCAAGGGGACCGGCACCGGGGACGCGGGTTACAAGTTTGCCGACGAATTCCACCGCGATCTCAAGCACAGCGGCCCGGGGATTCTGTCGATGGCCAATGCGGGTCCGAACACCAACGGTTCGCAGTTCTTCATCACGCACGTCGCCACACCCTGGCTCGACGGCAAGCACTCGGTCTTCGGCCGCGTGATCAGCGGCCAGGAAGTGGTCGACGCGATCAAGCAGGGGGACGTGATGGAGAAGGTGTCCGTCGCGGACGAGCCCGATGCGGCGAAGTAGCGCTCGGCCGTCCCGGCTCCGGGGGTCGCTCGCGGCGACGGCGCGAGGGGCCCGTGGAAAACTGGGCAACGAGGCGAGCGTCTGCTAGGGTAGAATACGCCCCTCGTCATCCCGGGCTCTGACCTTATGCCGATCCGTTTTGCGTGTCCGCACTGCCGCCAGAAACTGAGCGTCAGTACGCGCAAGGCGGGCCAGACGGCCGACTGCCCGCGGTGTGCCGCGCAGCTGACGATCCCCGCGCTTCCCACCTCCGCCGCGCGCGAGCCGGCTGAACGCGAGGACATATCGGGTGAGCCAGCGGCGACTGCTCCCGCGGCGACCCAATTGGCAGCGGGTGAAGTGCCGTCCTTCGATCCACCGACGGCGCCCTCGAGCGTTCCGCCGCCGACTGTCGCCGCCGACTGGAATTACGCGCCGGACTCCGAGGACTCCACGTACGACGGGATCGAGATCGTCTACGATGCGACCGACGACCGAGAACCCGGCGCGCCGCTCGCTCCGGCCGACGACACGATCGTCGTTCCCCGCTCGATCGTTTATCTGCAGGGGGGACTCCTGGCCGTGGTGGCGATCGTCTCGCTCGTCATCGGCATGCTGGCCGGTGGTGCTCTTTCCGGAGGCGCCGGGACAACCGGCGCGCCGCAGGCCTGTGTGATCGAAGGCACCATCAACTACAGCGCCGGCAATCGGAATCTGCCCGATCAAGGAGCGGTGGTCGCCATCGTTCCGCAGCGTGGCGTCCGCCCCGATGAGCGAGCGCCGATCGACGGCTTACGGCCGGCCGATGGAGCGCCGGGACCGAACCATCGCGGCTTGGCAATCCTGCGCGAACTCGGAGGAGCATACGCCCGCACCGACGGCCAGGGACGATTTTCGGTCCGCGTGCCCGATCGGGGAAAGTATCTGGTGCTGGCGATCTCGCAATCGCGGCAGCTCCAGTCGCTCGACGAACTGTCGACGAGCGACATTGTGAAGCTCAGTCCCTATTTCACGAACGTCGCCGATCTGGTCGGCAAGCAGCGATACCAGCTTACCCAGATGACGGTACGCGGCGACGAGCGGCTGAGCGTGTTGTTTGAGTAGCCGTCCGGCTGGGCGCCCGGCGGGTGGACACCTTCCCGGAGGATGTAGCGCTGGCCGCTTTGCCGGCGCGGGCCGCGGACTTGCGGGCGGCGTTTACCCGGGCCGACTTCCGTGCCGAATCGCTGGGGAGCGGACGCGACAGGACAGCCGAGACGTCGAACCAGACTTCGCGGCCGTCGGTGCAGGTCACGACGTCGCATAGCGCCCCCTCGTGCTCGACGACCTGCTGACGGGCTGGGGCGAGCCCGCTGGTTTCGAGCAGGTCGTGCTCGTCGGTAGCGTGGCACACGCTGTATGGCGCATGCCGCGTGCCGTCGCCGGTAGCCAGAAGCCCCCGCAGGCACACGACAAACAGGAACCGTTCGAGTTCGACCGTTTCCAGATCGCCGAGCGCTTCGGCCGCCTCAGCCGCCAGGTAGTGCACCCGCGGCGAGAGGACTTTCGAAGCGGGGAGAGCGTCGATTCGGGCCAGCACTTCGTCGTGAGCTTCCGCTTCGAGCAGATCGGCGAGCGTCGCCAGATCCGTCGCGGCAATCGGCAGCGGTGTTTCGGCCAGCGCTGCCTCGCGAACGGCCAGGTACGTCTCACGCGTCGGAGACTCGACGAACTGCATCAGGCGGCGTTGCATACTCAAGCTCACCACGGCCTCGGAAGTGCGACAGGGAGAGTTGCCCTGTCCATGGCAACCAAGTACTCCACACGTCCATCGCACTCGTTACGCTTCTCAGGTTAATCAACCAAGAGCCACGTTGGCAATGACTTCGCGCGCGCAATCGCGTGAAAAACTTTTGGCAAGCGCGCTTCGATCTCGCTTCATCGTCCGCGCGATTCTCGTTCAACGCGCGAAGCGATCAACTCGAAAGCGCCAAGCCGCAGAGAATCGCAGAGTCGCCAGAGAGAAGAAGAGGAGAGGACGACGCTCCGCGACTCTCCGCTCTCCGCGGCTATGCGAATAACTTGCTCGCGGTAAGCCCCGCGCGCCGCCGCTAGCCCCTTCCCTGCCAATCTGCGTCCATCTGCGAAAATCTGCGGCAAATTCTCTTCGGCAATGAACCGCAGATGGACGCAGATCAACGCAGATTCCATCCTTGCGCTCTACGCCAAAATCTCGCGCTTCCGCTGGATATAGTCCCACACCACATAGCGATCGAGATCTTTGCCCGCTGTGAAGAACACGCGACCCTTCGTGCTCTCGGCCAGGCGATACGCGAAGCGAATGTCTTCTTCCGACTGCGACCAACTTGGCACGAGGAACATGTTGATCGTGATGCCGTCGCGGGCGCAGAGCATTCCTTCCCGCATCGTCGCCGCTTCGGTCAAAGGATCGGGCGGATAGAGCATGTACAGCCACGATCCCTGAAAATGGGCCGTCGGCAGGCCGTCGGTGATCAGGATCACCTGTTTGTTCGGCGTATCTTGCGCGGCCAGAAACTGCCGGGCCATCTGCAGCGAACGCTGGATGTTCGTGAAGTGTTGCGGTATGCCGTATTCGCTCACATCGTCGCGGCTCATGTCGACCTTCAGCCGGACGAACGAATCGAAAATGGTCACCGGCTTGGGCATCAGCTCAACGATTTTGCCCGGCGGCGTCGGGCGGGCAAAAGTGCACATCTCGATCAGTTGCAGGTAATCGCCCGGGTATTCGCTGCGGATCAGCCCTTCGATCGCCAGGGCCATCCGTTTGACGTTGATGTACTGCCCGTCGTAGCGCATCGAGCCGCTCATGTCCATGATCAGCACGGTCGCGCACTTGGGGTTGTTCCGCGTCTTGTGAATGACGATGTCTTCCTGGGCGATGCGAATCGGCAATCCGCCGCCAGTGCGCAAGAGGGCGTTCACAAACGACTGCGGAATGTCCATGTTCGTCAGCGAGTCGCCGAATTCGTACTCCTTCGTGGCTTGCAGCTCGACAGCCCCCTCGCCGACGACCGGGCCCTGATGCCGGCCGCTGCGCGAGGCCTGCAGGTGGCTGAAGATCCGCTCGAGCAACCGGCTCTGAAAAATGCGATAGGCTTGCGGCGTGAGACGAAACGCCCGGCCGTCCCGCTCGAGGCCCTGCCGCTCGGCCATTTCGCGGACATAGTTTTCGACCATCCGCTGCAGTTCGGCCAGCTTCTCCATGTCGCCCGGCTCGGTGAACTGTTCCAGCAGGTCGAGATCGATCAGCCCGATCTGGGCGTTCTCCTTGGCTTCCTCGAGCTGCTTGAGCAGTTGGTCGATCTTTTCGAGCTCTTCCTTGACGGCCAGCGCTTCATCGACCGAGAGCGCCGTGCGGCCGGTGAAGTCGTACTTGGCGGCCAACTCGTCGACCTGATACTTGCGCCCCAGCGATTCGACGAGTCCCAGCAATTGCCGCGCGAACCGCGACCGCTCGTCCCCCGCGGCGTACCAGAGCATCTCCAAATCGCGGAGTTGCTCTTCGTGAAACGCCCGCTGAAACCGGCCCGACAGTTTGCTCGGCGGATCGATCTTCTGCCCCGTCTTCTGATAATCCTTGCGGGCCAGGTTTTGGACCGAATCGGTCTCGTACTTGGCGAGCAGTTTCCGCTTGCGTTCGAGAAGCATCGCCACGAGGGCGTCGAGGCTGGGGCCCATGCCGGCGATCTGGCTCGGATCGAGCCGCACGGCGCGGGCCAGTTCGGCCTCGGTCAGCCGCCGCGCGTCGCCGAACATCAGCATGTGTTCCAGCGCCGGCGAGACGAGATCGGGCGGCGGCTGCGTCGGCGCGGGCAGGTTGATGGGGTCGTACTTCTGGTACGTGTGGATAACCCCACCCAGACTGCGGCGATCGGCCATGCTCGACTCCCGGTGTGCGGCGCTAGTTCTGCTTCCAACGAAGAACGACAGCAGGGATTGGTACGGAATGACCAAATCGCAAACACCAAATCACAAACAATGACCAACCTCCAAGGTTCGAAATCACCGCCTGCGTAACAGCTGGACGCTGGCTGCGTTTAGGACCTTGAGTCCTGGTCATTCGAATTTGTTTGGACCTTGGTGCTTGAGATGTGGTGCTTCGCCCGGCTCACCGAATGTCGCCACTTTGAGCGTTCGCGCTCCACTCATTCTACGCAGCGAGTCTAGGCGTCGGGGCGCGGTCCGAATGACGCCAGGGGATTTTGCTGCTCGATATGCTGGAGCCAGCGAGCCAGCGGCGTCGGCGCCGTCACGATCGCGGCAACCAAAAAACTGATTGCCGCGCCGGCCAGCACATCGCTCAGGTAGTGGGCCTGCGAGTCGATTCGCTGCGTGGCCGCGAGGATCGCCAGGATGCCAAACAGCCACCAGCCGCGCGGGTAGAGCATCGTCAGGGCGATCGCCAGCCCGACGGCGGTCGCCGTGTGCCCCGAGGGAAACGACTGCATATTTTCGTTGCCTGTCAGCGGGGGAAACCAACCACCGAACGTGCCCAGGACCGAACCGTCCAGGTCGGCTTCCCGCGGACGAGTGCGGGCGAGGAGGAGCTTCCCCATATTGGCGATCACACCGGAGCCATACGCCAGCAGCAAGAGCCGCGGCGCGACGCGCCAGCCGCGGGGGTCGAGTGTCACTGCGGCCAGCACGATCAGGACGACCGTTCCCCCGTAGGCAAATGCCTCAGAAAGAACGATCAGCCGGGACAGATCGCCGGGCGGGTCGATCGAGTCCTGCAGACGGGCTAGCGGCATGTCGACGCGCAGGGCCGCAGCCGAGAGTGCAGCGAGCGTCAGGGCCATTACCACTAGCAAGGTGCTGGTTCGCCACGGGGTATCGCTGGGGGAAGGCAGATTCATGGTCTGGCGAACATAGCTAGCGGCGGCACGAATGCATGCAGCGAATGCACTGCAGGAATTCTCGCCGCACCCAGCCAACTTGCCAAGGCGAATCGTCTGGTCCTCGCGAGCAGAATCTGTTAATTCCCCGGTCGCGCGATTGTGCCTGGGCGTCACTGGCCCGGGCTGCGCCGTGGCCACATCGACTTCACGCAGGCATTCCCGATGCATTCTTGGCGTAGACTCCGGCGTTTGACGACAGGACCGGCGGTGCTGTGGCTCGGCGCGCTGCTCGGGCTGGGCTCGCTGCTCGTGGGCTGCAAGGACGGCCCGGTCCCCGAGATGCGGACGCTCAACCCGTGGATTCGGAAGGAGTGGGCCGAAGACGAGCAGTTTGGGCCGACGTTCTACCAGAAAGTGGCCGACCTCAAGTCGCTGCGCGGTTCGGCTGGCTCGCTGGCTCCGGCCGAGCAGGAGCGGATTTCGCAGGAACTGGCGGCGACGCTGCGCGAGGAATCGAGCTCGGCGATGCGAATCGAGCTGGTCCGGGCGCTCGGCGAATTCCCCACGGAAACGGCCCGCTCGGCAATTGCCGCGACGCTCGCCGACGAGCTGCCGCAGGTCCGCCAGGTGGCCTGCACGGCGCTCGGCCGCCATCTGTCGACCGCCGGAATCGAAAATCTAGGCCAGGTGATCGCCGGCGATGCCGATCTCGATGTGCGAATCACGGCGGCCCGCGAACTGGGACGCTCGAAAGATCCCGCCGCGGCGCAAGCCTTGCGCGTGGCACTCGACGACCGCGATGCGGGGCTGCAGGGTGTCGCCATGGCGTCGCTTCGCGACATTACCGGCCGCCGCGAGTATGCCAACAGCGCCCAGGCCTGGCGCGAATTCCTCGACGGCGGCAATCCCCAGCCGCCGCCGCCCCCCACGATCGCCGAATCGCTCCAGCAGGTCTGGAATTGGTACTGAACGGCTGAGCTAGAACTGAGCCGGAATCAACCGGCTTAGAAGTCGTTTTCGTTCAGCGGCACTTGCTGATCTGCCAGGACGGCCGGAATCTGCGTTCCCAGTCCGGGCTCTTGATACTTGGTGCCGTCCGACGTCATCAGGCGGCAGAAAACCGAGTAGTCGATGCTCTCGGCCAAAAACCGTACGGTTCCGTCGGCCAGTGTGATCAGGAAACCACCTGGATGCTTGCTCGACGGGCGAGCGTGGTAAATATCCGGCACGGCATTGCGGCCGGCATCGTTGTTGAGGCCGGGAAAGTTCGTCGCAAAGCTTGGATCGTACTCATTGAGCCAGACGACGCCGTTATGGGCCTCGGTCGTGGCGTCGAGCCAGGAAACGCAGTCGATGTTTTCGGCAATGAGGATCGTGTTCGTGGCGCCATCCGCCTGCGAAACATCCTCGAGTCGCGTGCGGAAGATCTTCGTAGGAAATACCGGCGACGAGCCCTGAATCCGATTGTTGAACACGCCGTTAGCGGGAACGTCGAACGGCTGGCCGGCATTCGGCGAGGTGTTGTCTTCGCGGCCCGAATTCACGGCATACGACAGGCGGTCGTTCTGTGCCAGAATGCGATCGGTGGTATCGCTGGGGCACTGAAAGACACCGACCTTAACGCGAATCAGATTCTTTGCATTGGGCACCGTGCCGCCGCTCATCAGGGCGTTGCGAAATGTGTCGTCCAAGTCGTTCCGCTCGACATAGGGGAGAAGCGCCTGCGTCCAACCGATATAATCCGCCGGCGTGTTCCAGCTCGCGGGAACGACATACGGAGGCGAGCCCTTCGGGAACGCACGCGACGCCGGCAAAAACTGCTTGTCGGTGTTGTACATGATCACCGCTTTGCCGAGGTTCGCCATGTTGTTCGAGCACGACGCGCGGCGAGCCGCTTCGCGAGCGACCTGCACGGCTGGCAAGAGTAAGCCTGCCAGAACGACGATGATCGAGATGACCACCAAGAGTTCAACAATGGTGAAAGCCGATCGGCGCGTTCTCATAGCGTGGTTCCTCTGGTGGGACTGCACATCCCAAGCGAATCTGTCCCAGGCAAGTCTGTTCCGGAATGCCTTGTTCGAACCGGCCGGGCGAACGCCGACCGCAGCAACCTTGATTTTGGCAGTTCGCCCACCCAATGTCGAGTCGATTGCCGTCAAAAATTCACCAAGTTCTCCGCGGCCCCCCGCGTAAAAATGGGGAAATTCGGGGCCAAGAAACAGGCCAGCCCCGCAGGTTTTGAACCGGCGGAGCTGGTGGTTATTAAAAACGCGGGGCGGCAGGCGATTCGCCCTGGCGGTTACTTTCCAAAGAGCGAGCTCGGGTCGAGGCGGATCCCGCCGGGGAGCTTCACTCCGGGGCCCGGCTTCGGCCAGCCTTGGGTCGGGGCGGGCAGCCGGGGCTGCTGGGTCTGCGGCGGGTTGACCTCTTGGTTGCCCCTCTTCTGTGTCTGGAACATTGCCTTAGCACCGGGTTTTTCCGTCTCGGTCTGGAACTGGGCCTTCATCTGGCGGGGGGCCCCGCTGCGGGCCATCGCGGCGGCAGCGGGGCCGACGTCGACCGGCTGGAACGTGACCCAGAAGTACATCATTCCCTGGCTGGGCCGCCAGACTTCGATCGCCGCGGGGGTGTTAGGACCGATTTGGTCCTTGGCCCATTCAAATTCCTGACGAGTGCGGATCGAGTACATCGTTTGGCCGTCGGTCGTGGCCTGCAGCAGGACATCGCCCGGGAACAGACGACCTTCAGCCGAGTATCCCGGAATCGTCCCCGTGACCCGCAGTCCGTATTGATTCTCGAAAACGTACACGCCGAGCAGCATTCCGGAGGCGGGCGTGTGAGCCTGAACCAGCGGGGCGGCGAACGAAACCAGCAGCGCGACAGCAGCCAGAGCGGCAAAGAGAGACTTGGTCATCGGAGCATTCCTGATTGATGGAAGTGTGCGGGCGATGACTTCCCTGAAAAGCACGCGGCGGGCCAAACATGCTCCATGCAGGCATTCATCGCGACGCAAGTCAAATGGTGGCAGTCACTTGTGTCACGAAATCTGCAAGAAAATGCCCTTGTATCAAGCCGGCGAGGCGCCGTCATTGTGACTTCTTTGGCGAATCATATTGATGCCATCGAGATCGCAAGGCAAGTGATTGGCGCATGCGGATTGCCGGAAGTGCGTTCGACGAGATCGTTACAAAGGCTTTGCGCTTGGTGCTGTTCCCGTGGAGTAGACTCCAGGCCGCAACGCAACTTTCTCACACGTCCCGCGAGGCCTCTCATGTCTCGATTCACTCTCCTTTCTTTGGGGTTGGTTCTGGCCGCGTCCATTGCGACAGCCGACGAGCGGCCGCTCGCTCCGCGGCACGTCTCGGTGACGGGAACGTCGCTGGCCCGGGTACAGCCCGATATTGTCGTCTGGCAGGTGACAGTTCGCCGGACGAACCGGGAGTTGGCCGCGGCGCAGACTGCCAGCGATGCCGGGGTGAAACAGGTCCTGTCGCTCCGCAATGAACTCGGCCTGTCGCCCGAAGATGTGCAGACCGGGCACCTTTCGATTCAGAAGGTCTTCGATCGCGACCAGTTCGGCAACCAAACGTCCTTTCGCCACTTCGAGGTCGTGCGAACGATCTCGCTGCGGCAGCACGACACCAGCCGATTCGACGAAGTTCTGGCCCGTTTGGTCGAGGCCGAAGACGTCAATGTGAGCTACCACCTGGAGTCGTCGGAGTATCACGCCCTGCGGGCTCAGACGCGGCTGGAGGCGGTCAAAGCGGCCCGCGAAAAAGCCGCGGCCATGACGGAACTGTTGGGAGCCCGCTTGGGCCGGGTCCTCCGGATTGCCGAGCCCCAGGAATCCTGGGGCGCGATGTCCGGCCTCAGCAACACGGCCTTTGCCGCCCCGCGGCAGGCCGAGCCCGATCAGGCTCCGGGGACATTCGCCCCGGGGGCGATTGAAATCAAGGTGAGCATCGAAGTGGCGTTTGAGATCGAGTAGCGATCTGGCCGGCCGGGTTCGTTAGCCGTCGGCGGGCAGGTCTTCCTGCAGAGTGTCGAGCAGCGATTGAAGCTCTTGGCGGCGCGGCTCCAGTTCGCTGCGCACGGCCCGCTGATTGACGACATACAGCACGATCAGGATCACAGCGATTGTCCCTGCCATCAGGGAGAAGGCCACGAGCGCCCACCAGCCGCCGAGCCGGTCGATCCACGCGATGTGAATCAGGAACGGAAGCACCGCGGCGGCAAACGGCAACAGGCCCCACCAGTGCACGCTGCGCAGCAGGTGGATCTGGTGCTGGACCTGGGCGAGCGAACTTTCGACGCGCTGGCGCAAGGAAGCTTCCACCGCGGGCCGATAGCGCTTTTGCCGGACCAGGTCGGCCAGCATGTACCCCGAGAGCCAGACGAGCGCCGGCACCACGAGGTACCACGTCCACGGCAAACGCAACGTCACTCCCAAATACAACCAAACCGGGATCAAGAGCAGGCCGACCAGCACTTCGCGCAGATCGCGGCCGATGAGCGTCGCGGTGAAGGCTCGCTGATTACGCCGCACCTCTTGCGCCACAAGCTCGGCGTCAATTGTGATTCGCGGGTGGGCCGCCGGAGATTGCCAGGCCTGTTTCAGTTCTTCAGGATTCATGGCGCTCCTCATTCAAAAGCTGGCCGAGGGCCCGCCGGGCTCGGCTGAGTTTCACACCCACATGATTCTCGGAGATTCCGAGCACCTCGGCCATTTCGCGATACGTTAAATCGTCGAGGTACAACAGGACGAGCGCCGCGTCGGTCTGGGGCAATTGGCGGATCGCCCCGTAGAGCCGGGCGACCGCTTCCCGGTCGGCGGCCTGCTGGGCGCTGTCCTGATCCGTCGCCGGCACGTCGTCGACGACCAGCAACGGCTGCTGGCGAGTCTGCCGGCGGCGCTCTTTTCGATGCCAACTGAGTGCCGTGTTGAGCGCTACGCGATAGAACCACGTCGCTGGGCTCGCC